>NZ_JAALEF010000153.1:0-5165 GCF_014145245.1 Dietzia sp. B44
CCGGCCGAGGCCGCTCCCAGGTCGAGAGCCAACCGGCGCGCGCCCTCGCCCCGGGTGAGCACGTGGACCTCCGCCCCCTGCGCGAGGGCGAGTTGAGCGGTGAGATGGGCCGAACCGCCGAAGCCGTAGACGCCCAGCCTGCCGCCCGGCGGGAGCGCCGCACGCTTCAGCGCGCGGTACCCGATGATGCCCGCGCACAGCAGCGGCGCGGCCGAGAGGTCGTCGATCCCGTCGGGAAGGGCGTAGGCGAAGGCCTCGGCAGCGGTGGTGAACTCCGCGTAGCCGCCGTCGGCATCCCAACCGGTGTAACTGGACCGGGCGCACAGGTTCTCCCGTCCGGCCCGGCAGGCACCGCAACTCCCGCAGGTGGCCCGCAGCCAGGGGACGCCCACCCGGTCACCGGTGAGGAACCGGACGCACCCGGGCCCCGAACCGACGACCTCTCCGACGATCTCGTGGCCGGGGACCACCCGCGGTCGGCGGCACGGGAGGTCACCTGTGGCGACGTGCAGGTCGGTCCGGCAGACCCCGCACGTGAGGACGCGGAGCAGGATCTCCCCCGGCCCGGGCTCGGGCACGGGGAGCTCGACGAGGTCCAGCGGGGACCGCGCCAGGGGTGCCGGCTCGCGGACCACCCAGGCCCGCATCGTCGTCGTCATGGTCACGATCACCTCGATCCCGCGGTGCGGTGACGGCGATCCTATCCCCGGCCGCGCGGCGCGGGCCAGCCCCGGACAGCGATCGGGCGCGTGGTCCGGACGGCCGGAACCACGACGAGGTCCGGGACCCGCCCCCACGGGATTCGTGGGGTGGGTCCCGGACCTCGAGGGGTCAGATGTAGATGGCGGGGTCGATGTAGAACTGCGCGTCGCGCAGCTCCTCCTTCGACTCCGTGGCGGGCTTGGCGACGCCCGGGATGCCCACGACGATCGAGTTGGCCGGGGCGTCCTTGACCACCACGGCGTTGGCGCCGACCGACGAGTCCGAACCGATCTCGACGGGGCCCAGGATCTTGGCCCCGGCGCCGACGGTCACGCGGTCGCCCAGGGTGGGGTGGCGTTTGACCTGTTTGAGCGAGACGCCGCCCAGGGTGACCCCGTGGTACAGCATGCAATCGTCGCCGATCTCGGCGGTCTCCCCGATGACCACGCCCATGCCGTGGTCGATGAAGAACCGTCGACCGATGGTGGCACCGGGGTGGATCTCGATCCCCGTGAGGAACCGGGTGAACTGGCTCAGGACGCGGGCCGCGAACCGGCCGGTCCCGCCGGCCACCCACAGTCGGTGGGAGAGCCGGTGGGACCAGATCGCGTGCAGGCCGGAGTAGACGATCGCGTTCTCGACATCTCCCCGGGCCGCCGGGTCGTGGGCACGCGCCGCGGCGAGATCCTCGCGCAGGGTGCGCAGGATCCCCGCCGCGGGCGCGTCCGCGTTCGACGGAGTCGGGTCGGTCATCAGTCGCGGTAGTCCTCGAACAGCATGGTGGACACGTAGCGCTCGCCGTAGTCGCACACGATCACCACGATGGTCTTGCCGGCGTTCTCGGGACGCTTGGCCACCTCGAGCGCGGCCCACACGTTGGCACCGGACGAGATGCCGGCGAGGATGCCCTCCTCGGTGCCGAGGCGCTTGGCGATCCGCAGCGAATCGTCGAGGGTGACGTCGATGACCTCGTCGTAGATGTCCCGGTTGAGGATCTCGGGGACGAAGTTGGCGCCCAGACCCTGGATCTTGTGCGGTCCGGCCTTGCCCTCGGTGAGCAGCGGCGAGTCCTTGGGCTCGACGGCCACGATCTGGATGTCCGACTTCTGCTCGCGCAGGTACCCGCCGGCGCCGGTGATGGTGCCGCCGGTGCCGATGCCGGCGATGAAGATGTCGACCTCGCCGTCGGTGTCCTCCCAGACCTCGGGGCCGCTGGTCCGGCGGTGGACGTCCGGGTTGGCCGGGTTGGCGAACTGCCGGGCGAGGACCGCGTTCTCGCGGGTGGAGGCGACCTCCTCGGCCTTGGCCACGGCGCCCTTCATGCCCTCGGAGCCCGGGGTGAGGATGAGCTCGGCACCGTAGGCACGCATGACCGCACGGCGCTCGACCGACATGGTGTCGGGCATGACCAGGACGGACTTGAACCCGCGCGCGGACGCGACCATGGCCAGCGCGATGCCGGTGTTGCCGGACGTGCCCTCGACGATGGTGCCACCGGGCTTGAGGGCGCCGGAGGCGACCGCGTCGTCGATGATCGCGGCACCGATACGGTCCTTGACGCTGGCCGCGGGGTTGGCGGACTCGAGCTTGGCGAGCACGGTGGCCTGGAGGCCGTCGGTGAGGGAGTTGAGGCGGACCAGGGGCGTGTGGCCGATGGTCTCGGTGATGTCGGAATAGATCTTCGCCATTGGTGAGTTCCGTTCTTCAGAATGAACCGATCTGTCTATCGGCAAGTGTACGTGATCCCGCACCCGTCCGGACCACGCCCGCGTGAAATGACGGGGCCGGCGAAATGCCGCAGCGCCCGGACCCCGTGGGGCCCGGGCGCTACCGGTCGAGGACTCAGTTGTCGGAGTAGAGCGCCTCGATCTCGCTGCCGAAGCGGTCGTGCACGACGTTGCGCTTGAGCTTGAGCGTCGGGGTGAGCTCACCGCTCTCCACCGAGAACTCCGCCGCGAGGATCTTGAACTTGCGGATGGACTCGGCGCGGGAGACGGACTTGTTGGCCTGGTCCACCGCGTCCTGGATGGCGCCGACCAGTTCGCCGTCCTGGAGCAGGTCCGCCACCTCGCCGGTCTTGCCGTGCTTGTCCCGCCACGCCGGGAAGGTCTCCTGGTCGATGGTGATCAGCGCTGCGATGTAGTTGCGGTTGTCGCCCACCACGACGGCCTGGCTGATCAGCGGATCGGCCGAGAGGAGGTCCTCCATCTGGGACGGCGACACGTTCTTGCCGCCGGCGGTGACGATGAGGTCCTTCTTGCGGCCGGTGATGGACAGGTAACCGTCCGAGTCGAGCTCGCCGATGTCACCGGTGTGGTACCACTCGCCGGTCCACGAGTCCTCGTTGGCCTGCGGGTTCTGCCAGTAGCCCTTGAACAGGGTCTTGGCCTTGGCCAGGATCTCGCCGTCGTCGGCGATCTGGATGGTCACGCCCGGGATCGGGCGACCGACGGAACCGATCTTCGCCTGGCCGATCGGGTTGACGGTGAGCACGCCCGAGGACTCGGTCAGGCCATAGCCCTCGAGGAGGTCGAAGCCGGCGCCCCGGTAGAAGTGACCCAGGCGGGCGCCCAGGGGGCCGCCGCCGGAGATGATGCGGTTGCACTCGCCGCCCAGGGCGTCGTGGAGCTTCGAGTAGACCAGCTTGGAGAACAGCTTCTGCTTGAGCGCCAGGCCCGCGGACGGCTTCCCGCCACCCTCCATGGCCATGGAGTAGTCGATCGCGGTCTGCACCGCGGCCTTGAAGATCTTGGCCTTGGCGCCGCCGGCGGCCTCGGCCTTGCCCGCGGCGGAGTTGTAGACCTTCTCGAGCACGCGCGGGACCGACACGAGGAAGGTCGGGTGGATCTCCGCCAGGCGCTCGACGACCTTGGTCGTGTCGGGCTCGTGGGCCACGGCGACGCGCTTGTAGAAGCATGCCACCTCGAGGATGCGGGCCAGCACGTGTGCCAGCGGCAGGAAGATCAGGGTGCGGCTGTTGGGGACGAACGCGTCCTTGAGCTGCTCCTCGACCGACATCACGACGCCGGCGAACCCGCCGTGCAGGATCTCGCAGCCCTTGGGGTTGCCCGTCGTGCCGGAGGTGTAGATGATGGCGCACCGGTCCTCGTGGCCCGTCGCCAGCGAGGCCTGCTCGAGCTGCTCGTCGGTGACATCCGCTCCCGCGGCGGTGAGCTGGGCGACCAGGTCGTTCTCGATGACCATGATGTCGCCGTTCCACTCGGTGCCGGACGTCAGCACCTCGCGGAGTTCGAGGTTCTCGACCACGGCGAAGGTCGCGCCGGAGTCGGTGAGGATCCAGTCGCACTGGCCCGACGAGGAGGTCTCGTAGATCGGCACGGTGACGGCGCCGACCGCCCAGGAGGCCCACGCGATGAGTGACCACTCGTAGCGGGTGTGGCTCATGATGGCCAGGCGGTCACCGGGCTTGACGCCCCGGGCGATGAGTCCCTTGGCGACGCCCTTGACCTCTTCCAGGTACTGGGCGCAGGTGACCTCCTTCCAGTCGGTCCCGACGAGCCGCAGTACCGCGACGTCGTTCGGGGCCTCCTCCGCGTTCTTGAACACGAGTCGGCCGAGGTTCTCGACAGGGAAGGGCTTGGTTACTGGAGGGGTGGCGAACTCGGTCGTCATTGCGATCCTTAGGTCATGTGTGGCCTGTATCACTGGCAAGTGTAGAGGGTTGGCCGCTGTCCGTGTTCAGCACGGTCTATTTAGATCCGTTTATGAGGGGCGCGTCAGGTTCGTGATCCCGGTTCCTGTGATACGGGTTACACTGACGACATGTTCGGGGGCACGGGACCCGCGGCGAGCCTGCTGGTGGCCGAGTCGTGGGAGCGCAGCAGGCATCGGGGTATCGACCCCACCGTGGTCGCGCCGTCGGTCGAGTTGGAGGGCCCGGACCTCTCCCGCCACGTGGCGGAGCACCGGATGGCGTCGGTCCTCCCGGTGGTCGAGTCGGTCCTCGTGCCTGGCGTGGTCTCCAGCGGGCACATCGTCGCCGTCGCGGACGAGCGGGGACGGTTGCTCCGCGTGATCGGTGACCGGGGCGTCCGGTCCCGCGCGGAGTCGATGGCGTTCATCCCCGGCGCGGTCTGGACGGACGAGGCGGTCGGGGCCAACGCGCCGGGGCTCGCGCTCCGGCACGACACGGAGGTGCGGGTCCGCGGGTCCGAGCACTATCTCGAGATGGCCCACGAGTGGAGTTGCGCGGCGGCGCCGGTCCACGACCCCGGGACGGGTGAGCTGATCGGGCTCATCGACGTCACCGGCCCGAGCAGTGCCGCCTCGGACCAGATGCTCGCCCTGATCCGGGCGACGGTGATGCTCGCCGAGGGGGAGCTGCGCACCGCCGCCGGCCTGGTCGTACCCCGTCGCGGCGGGGTCGACCGAGCCGACGGTGGGCGGTTCAGGCTGCGTGTTCTCGGGGCGGGGGCCGGCGTGCTCGACGGGGACGGTCCCGG
>NZ_JAALEF010000154.1:0-6381 GCF_014145245.1 Dietzia sp. B44
GCTCGCCGGCGCCCAGCTTCCGGCGGTTGGCGGGGGGATGCAGGTCGTCGGCGTCGAGGAACAGGGCACCCGTCCGCTCGGCGATCGCGCGGGCGACGGTCGACTTACCGGCCCCGGACACCCCCATCACCACGATGTGCGCAACGGCCGCGGGCAACGGCTCTGCCCGATTCGGCACCGGCCCCGTCGGAGTCGCCACGGGCCTGTCAGATGGTGAAGGCCATCGACCCGAGGATCTTCCTGCCCAGGTCCTCGTCGCCACTGATCTCCACGCCGTTGCCGGGTTCGGCGGTGATCCTGCCGGTCGCCGCACGGACGAAGGTCGGGGTGTCGAACACCAGCTCGACCGTGGTCCGCGCGGAGTCGTCGACGTCCACGAGTCCCGCCCGGCCGGCGACCATCACGTCGACGGCCATCGGGAGATCGGTGTCGGACTCACCCGTGACCCGGAACCGGACGCGGGCGCCGTCCGGGGCGCCGGCCTTCTTGCCCACGGTCCGGGGGAGGGAGCGCACGATCTCGTCGAGGGCGAACCGCCCCGGGCCGCTGCCGAGGTGGTGTTGCATGCCGAGGGCGTGGCGGATGTCGTCCTCGTGGATCCAGCAGTCGAAGACGCGCACGCCCATGAAGCGACGGAACGGGACGCGACCGACGGGGGAGTCGGACTCGGCCTCGAACTGCTGCGGGGTCATCTCGGCGAGCTGTCCCGTGCGCTCGGCCACCGCCTCCCGGAAGTCCGCGAACGCGTCCTCGACCGCCAGCGGACGGGCCTCCTGCACGAACTTCTCGTTGAGCTCCCCGATGGGGTTGCGGACGTACTCGTCTGCCGAGGGCGGGAGGTCGACGTCCGGTACCGGTTCGCCCGAGAGCAGGTGCTCCGTTCCGGCGATGTGCGCCACCACGTCGCGGACGGTCCATCCGGGGAGGGCCGTGGGTGCGGCCCAGTCGTCTCTCTTCAGTCCCGCGAGGAGCTCGTCGAGGCGCTTCCATTGCTGGATCAGGTGGCGCACCTCGACGGGTGCGCTGCCGGTGGGTTCTGTGGTGGTGGCGTCGCGGCCCTCGGTCTCCATGGTCACCAGGCTACTGCCGCGGTGGGGACGGACCCGGCCACTTGACCGTTAGCGTCCTGCGGCGGACCCCGCGAGGACGACACCGGTCATGAAGTCGTGGAATCGCGACGGCTCGTCCAGATGCGGGGTGTGTCCGGATTGGGGGAAGACCACCAACTCCTTGACCGGGGCGTCCAGCACCTCGAACCACTCCCGGGCGAGGTCGGAGCGGCCCGGGGACTCGAACTCGCCGAGCACTACGAACACCGGGATTTCCAACCGGGGGACGTCCCGGCGGAAGTCGATGTCCTGCAGTTGCGGGTAGAGGACCGAGAAGGTGTCGATGATCCCGCCCATGCCGCGGATCTGTTCGGTGAGGGTGTACTCCGGGGCCAACAGGCTGGCGGGGTACGCCGACGCCGGGTCGTAGTCCTGTCCGTGCGGGAACTCCCGGTACTCGGGATTGGTGGACAGGGCGTCCGGGTAGGCCAGCATGTCCTCGTAGGGGGGTGGGCCGTTCTCCCGCAGGCGCCGGGCGAAGTCGTCCTGGCCGGCCCGCTCGGCCCAGTCCAGGGTCTCGGCGTACATCCTGCGGTCGGTCTCCTGCTGGTCGACCATTTGCCCGGTGCCGATGAACGCGTGGTACTTCTCCGGTGCGCGCTGCGCGGCGAGCACTCCCAGGGTGGAGCCCCAGGAACTGCCCACCAGATAGATGCGCTCCTGCCCGAACCGCTCCCGCAGGTGGTCGGTGACCTCGAGCGTGTCGGAGATCATCTGCTCGACAGTCAGTGTGTCCGTCGGTTCCAGCGCGGACAGGGACTTGCCGGTCCCGCGCTGATCCCACACGGCCAGAACGAAGTCCTCCTCCAGGGGCTCTCCGGAGGCCCTCATCGCCCCGATGGCCGTGCCGCCGGGCCCGCCCTCCAGGAACAGCAGCACAGGGGCGTCGCGGTCGTGGCCCCGGAGCATCACCGCCTGATCGTGACCGCCGACCGGGAGGGTGATCAGCTCGGCCACACTGGTCGGTAGTTCGCGTCCGTCGGGTCCGGTGATCGGGGCGGTCGATGCCGGGCGGAGCAGGGCGACGGCGAGGACGACCACGGGCAGGGTCACCAGGACCGCTCCGAGTGCACGGAGCCGCCGGCTCGCCACCGACCGCCGGGGCCCGGTGACGGCGCGTCGCCGACGTCCGGCCGCGGCCCCCCACAGGGCGCCGACCGCCAGGGGGAGGCCCATCACCAGCAGGTCGAAGCCCCGCCCGACCACCAGTGCCATCGCCCCGTAGATGCTGCCGAGGTAGACCGCGTCGACAGTGGGCCCCTGCGCCGGGATCCGTGCCAGTTCGAAGGCGGTCAGGAAGGCGACCGGTGCCACGAGCGTGACCCAGCGGGTGGCGGAGAGAACGCCTGCCGCGGCGCCGAGTCCGAGGCAGACGAGCAGCATCGTCACGGAGTGGACTGTGGTGACCGGGCCGCGGGGCAGGACCACGCCCGTCACGAGACCGGCCACGGCGATCGCTACCGCGACCGCGGCGAGGACGAGCCACAGGGGTCGGTTCGAAGGTCGAGGAGGAGGAGTCATCGCGGGTCCCGGTCGGTCGATCGTGCGAAAATAGCAGATCAGACGTGCCCGGAAGGGCTGTTCGGAACACGAAGAGGTCACGGGTCCGGTCGCCTCGACGACCCCGGCCCCGGCGCCGCTGTGGTGTGCGGACGCCGGGGCCGGCGATCAGGTCGTGCGGCGCGAGGTCAGAGTTCGCGCGCGGGACGGGCTGTGGCCCCCTCCGGGTCGTCGGGGTGACCGACGTAGTGCACGATGCTGGCGACGAGTCCGCCCCAGATCACGAGCAGGAACAGCACCATCATGATGATCGCGGGAGCGTCCATGGCTCAGGCCTCCTTGGGCGTGTGGGTGGGAGCCGGGTTCTCGTCGGGACGGGTGAGTCCCTCCTCGTAGCTGTAGTCGCTCGGGTCGTCGTCGACGCTCGGCGGCCCGTCGAGCTGGCGGGCCCCCCGCCAGGGCAGGGCCGACAGGACGATCGACAGGACGAGGATGGTCCCGATCATGCCCCAGCCCCAGACGCCCAGGATGGCGGCGTCGTATCCCTCGTAGGGCTCGGAGACGAGGGACATGATCTCGCGGATCAGGGCGTAACCCAGGACGATCGGCGTGATGACCGCCAGGCAGACGATCCAGAACGTGCCGACCTTCCACGAGGACACCGAGTTGAGGTGGTCGCGCAGTGTGGGGGCCAGCCGCATCACGAAGATCACCACGATGAGGGCGATGAGGGTGATGCCGACGATGCCGAGGCTGTTGACGAACTTGTCCATCACATCGAGGTTCTGCAGCCCGGTCTCGGTGGGCATGAGCAGGATCGAGGCGACCGCCATCGGGATGCCCACGGCCAGCACCGAGACGGTGCGGCTGCTGCCCATCTTGTCCTGGAAGGACGAGATGACCACCTGGACGATCGAGATGAGCGAGGTGATGCCGGCCAGGATGAGGCAGATGAAGAAGACCACGCCCCAGATGGGGCCGCCGGGCATCTGCGAGATCAGAGCCGGGAAGGCGATGAACGCCAGACCCGGACCGCCGCCGACGTCCTCCCAGCCGGCGCCCGCCGACGTGGAGACGAGGAAGCCGAGCGTGGCGAACACGCCGATGCCCGCGAGGACCTCGAAGGCGGAGTTGGAGAAGCCCACGACCAGGCCGGAGCTCGTGAGGTTGGACTTGCGCTTGAGGTAGGACGAGTAGGTGAGCATGATGCCGAAGCCGACCGAGAGGGAGAAGAAGATCTGGCCGTAGGCCGCGATCCACACGCTCGGCTCGGTGAGCACGCCCCAGTCCGGGGTGAAGAAGTTGTTGAGGCCGTCCATCGCGCCGTCGAGGAAGAGCGAACGTACGACGAGGGCGGCGAAGAGTGCCACCAGGAGCGGGACGAAGAGCAGCGCGGTCCGGCCGATGCCGTTCTGGACGCCCGCGAGCAGGACCCCGAGCGTGACGATCCACACGACCACCAGGACGAGCGCGATGCCCGGGACGAAGTCGATCCCGAACCCGCTGCCGGCGCGGAGGAAGTCCTCGGCGAAGAACGTGGCCGACTCCTCGTACGTCTGCCCCCAGCGTTCGTCGACGGAGAACCACGCGTAGCAGGCCGCCCAGGCGATGATCACCGCGTAGTAGACCGCGATGACGAAGGACACCAGGACCTGGATCCAGCCGATCGGCTCGGCGAAGCGGTTCATCCGTCGGAAGCTCAGGGGGGCGGAACCGCGGAAGCGGTGCCCGATGGCGTAGTCGAAGAACAGCAGCGGGAGACCCGCGGTGAGCAGTGCCACGAGGTAGGGGAGCAGGAAGGCGCCGCCGCCGTTGTCGTACGCGACGAAGGGGAAACGCCAGATGTTGCCGAGGCCGACGGCGGAGCCGATGGCGGCGAAGACGAAGACGGAGCGACGGGAGAATGTCTCTCTCGGTGTCACCCCACCTTGGGTGGGCGGGCTGGTCATGGTCGGCTCCTTGTCGGGCGATCGGGCGGCGGATCCGCCGGGTGTGACGGAACGACGATAGGTGTGGTCCCCACAACTCCCAACATCTAGTCGGCGGGTTGGGGTTTTGGTGACCATTTCGACGCATTCGCGGCACCTGATCGTGTTACTGGCGGGACTACAGTGACTTCATGAGGTCAATGCAGGTGAGACGGAGAGCGGGACGCGTGCTGGTCGCGGCCGCGCTCGTGGCGTCGATGGCGGGGGTGTCCACCCTCGTCGCCACCCCGACGTCGGCAGCCCCCGTGTCCTCTCCCGCCGAGGTGGTCCGCGAGACCGGGTCGTGGTTCGCGCACGGGTACACCCTCGACCTGCGAGCGGACGGGACGGGGATGCTGGCGGCCTGGGTCGGCGCGTTCGACGGCACCAGGGTGCAGGTGCGTCTGATCCCCGCTCCGGGTCCGGCGACGGTCGCCGAGGTGACCGCCGTCGAGACGGTCGGACGAGGGGGGTTGGCGCCCGACGAGCAACCGGGGATCGGCGGACTGGTCACGATCGCCGTCGGCGACGAGGTCCGGACGGCCCGCGTCGAGTGGTCGTCCGGGCCGCGCCGGCTGGCCGTCGACCTGTGCCCCACCGAGGGTCTCGACGCCGAGATGATGGCCGTTCTCCGGTGCGGCGCCTGACGGCTGTGCCGGGGCGTGGGAGGCGACGGCGACACGCCGTCGTCGGGCGGATCACCCCTGAGAACGAGATAACGATTCGGTAACATGGGTACCCCGAAACCTGAGGTGCCCCCCACCTGTGTATATGAGGGAACCATCAGCTCCGTATTGTGATCGGGCTCACGCGTCGGCCCCCTCGGGTAACCCCCGAACGGACGGCCGTACCCCCTCAAGCTGAGGGCTCCCTCAACTTCCTGTGGCAGTCTGTGCCCTGCGTCGGACCAGCAACTGGTCTCGGCGTGGAGATGTCCCAGACGAAGTTGCCAAGGAGTTCCACACGTGACGATCGACGACCGCGACCTCACACCCCGCCCGCTCGAGACCGGACACGCGGCCCGCCGCCAGGCCCGCGCGCTCGCGGACGACCTGCGTGAGGGCACCGCCTACGCCCTCGCCTTCGGGGGACAGGGGATCGCGTGGCGCGACGCGTTGAGCGACCTCATCGACGGCACCGGGATCGGTCCCGAACTGCAGGACCTCGTCGACTCCTCCGTCGCCCTCACCGAGCCGGTCCACGACGAGATCGCGGTGGTCCGGCCCCACGGCTTCCGCCCCATCGAGTGGGCCAACACCACCACCGGCGAGGACGAGGACCACGGTGACCTCCCCGACGAGGCGTCGCTCTCCTCCGCCGCCGTCTCCCTGCCGGCCGTCCTGCTCACCCAGGTGGGCGCCGTCCGCGCGCTCGCCGCCGAGGGCTTCGACGTCAACGACACCGCCCCCGCCGCCGTGGTCGGACACTCCCAGGGCATCCTCGCCGTGGAATCGGTCGAGACCTTCGGGTCGATCGACGACCGCCTCCTGGCGATGGCCGAGCTCATCGGCGCCGCCGCCACCCTGATCGGACGCCGCACGGGCCTGATCCGCCGTGGCGAGGCCAGCCCCATGGTCGGCGTGTCGGGCATCGACGGCGCGCGACTGCGCGCCCTCGTCGACGAGGTCTTCTCCGCGGTCGACCCCGCACTGCGGCCGACCGTCTCCATCCGCAACGCGCAGCGCCGTCACGTCGTGGTGGGCCGTCCGGACGATCTCGAGGACCTGCGCCGTCACTGCGCGGACCTCGAGGCCGAGTCCCGCCGCCGTCGCGAGGCCAAGCTCACCGGCGGCGAGGTCTTCGCC
>NZ_JAALEF010000155.1:0-6214 GCF_014145245.1 Dietzia sp. B44
CCGCGCCCACCACCAGCACCTCGCGCGCGGACAGCCCCACCGTCAGGGGGAGGCCGTCCAACGCGGGTGCCGCCGGCCGCTCGGCCGCGGGGGCGGCGTCAGCGAACGCGATCGTCACAGGTGGATGCCGCACTCGGTCTTGGAGGAACCGGCCCAGCGACCTGAGCGCGGATCCGCTCCGGCTTCGACGCGGTGGGTGCACGGCTCACAGCCTATCGACGGGAAGCCGTCGTCGAGCAGGGGATTGAGGAGGCACCCGTGCTCCTCCGCGTAGGCGTGGACGCGATCCAGGGTCCACGCCACGAGCGGGTTGATCTTGATCATCGAGTGCTTGGCGTCCCACTCCACGATCGCCGCTCCGGCGCGGTGGTCGGTGTCCACCCGGCGCAGACCGGTGATCCACGCCTCGTATCCGGACAGCGCCGCGTCGAGCGGCTCCACCTTGCGCAGGCGGCAGCACAGCTCCGGGTTCGTCTCGAACGGGCGCGGGCCGAGCGCGGCCTCGTGCTCCTCACGGCTCGCGGGGCTGCGCACGTCCACGACGTTCAGGCCCGGTGTGGACGCGAGGGCGTCCCGGACGCCGATGGTCTCCGAGAAGTGGTACCCCGTGTCGAGGAAGAGCACGTCCACTCCCGGGGCGTACTGCGCGGTCATCTCCGGCACCACGGTGTTGGCCATCGAGCAGGCCACGGCGAGGGCGTCGCCGAAGGTCTCGCCCGCCCAGGCCAGGACCTCGGCGGGGTCGACCTCGCCGTGGTGGCCGTAGAGCCCGCGGTCGTCGAATCGACGCGCCGCGTCCTCGGCGATGGCCTTGAGTTCCTCGGTGGTCCGACGCCGGCCGGGGCCGGGGGTCAGGACGGTGCTGCGGGGCAGCAGATCGAGTGCGACTGCGGTCATACCAGAACCTCCTCCTCCACACGGTGGGCCCACTCGGCGAACGTCTCGCCGCTGGCACCGGTCTCCATGTACTTGCGGATCACGCGCTCCACGTAGTCGGGCAGGTCCGCGGACGGCACGCGGAGTCCGCGGACCGTGCGGCCGAGCCCACCCGACTCCTGGTCCTGGGAGGCCAGGCCGCCACCGAGGTGGACCTGGAAGCCCGGGGTGTCGCCGTCGAGCAGCTGGCCCTTGAGGCCGATGTCGGCGGTCTGGATGCGCGCACAGCTGTTGGGGCAACCGTTGAGGTGGATCGACAGCGGCGTGCGCAGGGGCGCGTCGTCGGCGAACCGGTTCTCGAGCTCGCCGATCAGCGCGGTGGCGGTGTCCTTGGTGTCGACAAAGGCGAGCTTGCAGAACTCGATGCCGGTGCACGCCATGGTGGAGCGACGGAAGGAGCTGGGCCGGGCGTGCAGGCCGATCGCGGCCAGCCCCTCGACCAACCGCTCGACCTTCTCGGGCTCGACGTCCAGCACGAGCAACTTCTGGTGCGGGGTGAAGCGGACCCGGTGGGAGCCCGCGGCCTCCGCGAGGTCGGCGACCTGCGACAGCTTCTCGCCGCCCACGCGGCCGACGGTGGGGGCGGCGCCCACATAGAAGCGGCCGTCCTTCTGCTCGTGGACGCCCACATGGTCGCCCGAGCCCACGCCACGCTCGGGAGCGGGGCCGTCCGGGAGCTCACGGCCCAGGTACTCGTCCTGGAGGACCTGGCGGAACTTCTCGGCGCCCCAGTCCTTGATGAGGAACTTGAGCCGGGCGCGGGTGCGCATGCGCCGGTAGCCGTAGTCGCGGAAGATCCCCACCACGCCGGCCCACACCTCGGCCGCCTCGGACTGGCGGACGAACACACCGATGCGGGTGGCGAGCTGCGGGTTGGTCGACAGCCCGCCACCCACCCAGAGGTCGTAACCCGGGCCGAGCTCCGGATGCCGGACGCCCACCAGCGAGATGTCATTGATCTCGTGGACCACGTCGAGGCTCGGGTGCCCGGTGATGGCGGACTTGAACTTACGCGGCAGGTTGGAGAACTCGGGCGTGCCGATGTACTTGGCCTTGATCTCCTCGATCACCGGGGTCGGGTCGAGGATCTCGTTCTCGGCCACGCCGGCGACCGGGCTGCCGAGGATCACGCGCGGGCAGTCGCCGCAGGCCTCGACCGTGTCGATCCCCACGTCCTCGAGCCGCTGCCAGACCTCGGGCACGTCCTCGATGGCGATCCAGTGGTACTGGATGTTCTGCCGGTCGGAGATGTCCGCGGTGCCACGGGCGAAGTCGGTCGAGATGCCCGCAAGTACCCGCAGCTGGTCGGTGGTCACCGCGCCGCCGTCGGTCCGGACCCGCATCATGAAGTACTCGTCCTGCAGCTCGTCGGCCTCGAGCTTGGAGGTCCGGGAGCCGTCCAGGCCCTGCTTGCGCTGGGTGTACAGGCCCCACCAGCGCATCCGGCCGGAGAGGTCGTCGGACGGGATGGAGGCGAACCCCTCCTTGGAGTAGGTGTCGAGGATCCTCTGACGCACGTTGAGCGCGTCGTCGGTGAGCTTGAACTCCTCGTTGTGGTTGAGCGTGAGCTTGCCGTCGATCTTCCACTGGCCCTGCGGCTTGGGGGCGCGTGCGGGACGAGCGGGGCGGGCGGCGGCGTCGGTACCGGTCATGTCCGCGAGGGTAGCCGTCGACAGACCGGTCTGTCTAATGAGTGCTACCCCCGGCGAGGTTCACGCGACCGGCCCCAGCCCGTAGGTGAGGACCGGGGCCGGGGCGGCGCGGTGGAGGCGGTCACAACACCGGCATCGACGACCCGAGGTCCTCGGCGACACCGAACACGGTCTCCCACAGCAAGGCGAGAACCAACGTCGGCAGAGCGGTGGCTACATCGACCAGGGTCGATCCCGAATCCTGAGCGAGGCTGGCCGTCGCCTCAATAGACGAACCGGCGACCTCATAGAGACTTCCCAACATGATGAACTCCTTCCAGAGCGGCCCTGGTCAGCCCACCCCTTGGACTACATCTCGGTCGCCCTGGCCCGATCATAGGACGATCCTCATAAAGTAGGAAGCCCCCAGCGAGTCGGTTACGAATATGCTGAGAAGCTTTGTCTGAGCGAGACATCTGTGGAAACGGCCAAGAATCGCCAGTACCGTGAGTGATGTACCCCACCAACCCATGGGGCACCCTCTCTCGAAAGGACATCACATGTTCTCTGAATTCTGGGCCAACCTCGCCAGCGGCTCCGCCGATCTCCTTCCCGACACGGGCACCGGCTCGGCAGCGATCGACGGCTTCCTCGGCCTGCCCGCCTACATCCTCGGCACCCTCGCCGGAGGCGCGGCGCTCTTCGGTTCCTGAGCGAAACTCGACACGCCCCGGTGGTCCGCCACCGGGGCGCTTCGCATTTCGCAGGGCGTGTCATCTCGCGCGCCCGTCACATCCCGCAGAACTCAAGCCAGACGTCGACCTCTCGCCGCGCCTGCTCCCTCCCCAGGACGTAGGCCTCCGCGAGACGGTCGACCCTGCGCTCGTAACTCCGGATCAACACGCGCTCCGGACGGAACACCACCGCGTCGCCCGACTCCTCCAGAGCCTCGATCTCGTCGAGAGTCTCGTTGTAGAGCGCCCACCTGTGCAGTAGTGCCTCCCCCACCGCCGGGAATCTCCGGAAGTACGAGCGGTAGAACGGGGTGAGTCGTCGCGGCGGGATCTTCCGGTACCCCCTCGGTTGGGTCAGCACCACCAAAAAACTCTCGATTCCGGCCTCCCGCGCTGCGGAGAGCGGGATCCCGCCGTCGCGGCCCAGCGCCCCGTCCACGTAGTACTCGCCGTCGATCAGCACCGGCGGCATCCACACCGGCATCGTCGAGGACGACCTGACCATCCGCATGAGCTCCGGCATGCTCGAAGCGTCCTCCTCGGTCCAGAAGACCGTGGCACCATCCGAACACCGGAAGGTCCCGATCCTCGCGGCCGTGCCGCTGCTGGAGAACGTGTCGAAGTCGTAGGGCAACACCTGGTCCGGGAGACCGGTCTGCTCGTAGATGTACTCGGCGTTGAACAGACCCTTCCCCCGGGCGAAGCTGCGCCAATCCCCGAAATTGGAATCCGCCGCGAGTTCGACGAAGCTCTTTCGCGCGCGGACGCCCTCGCGGGACAGATAGTTGGCCACGTGGGTGGCCCCCGCGGAGATCCCCGCAGCCATCCCACCGTGGATGCCCGCATCGATGAGCGTCTCCACGACCCCCGCCGTGTGGACCGCCCGCATCCCCCCGCCCTCGAACAGGACTGCGACATCCGGAGCAGTGGGCGATAAATCGGTCACGACACCCAGGGTAAGTCGCATCGTCACATCAGCGATGATCGACTACCGTCTCCCGAGTGAGCGCTCTCGCCGACTTCATAGCATCCGTCAACGATGTCTACTGGTACGCGGTCATCGCACTACTCGTCATCGCCGGCCTGTACTTCTCCTTCACCACCCTGATCGTCCAGGTGCGGATGTTCCCGGAGATGCTGCGGACGATCGTCGAGAAACCCTCCGACATCGAGCCGGACAAGAAGGGCATCTCCGCCTTCCGCGCCTTCACCATCTCCGCTGCGTCGCGCGTGGGCACCGGGAACGTCGCCGGCGTGGCCATCGCCATCACCGTCGGCGGCCCGGGCGCTGTGTTCTGGATGTGGCTCATCGCGATCATCGGCGGCGCCACCGCGTTCATCGAGTCGACCCTCGGGCAGTTGTACAAGGTCAAGGGCAGGGACTCCTATATCGGCGGCCCCGCCTACTACATCCGCGACGGGCTGGGGTGGAAGCGCATGGCCGTGGCGTTCGCGGTCATCATCACCCTCACCTACGGGTTCGTCTTCAACGCCGTGCAGGCTCACTCCATCTCCGAGTCGGTGCGCAACCAGTTCAGCCTCGAGGGAACGGGGTCGGGCCTGGTGATCGGCCTCGTCCTGGCAGCGGTCACCGGCGCGGTCATCTTCGGTGGCGTGCGTCGCCTGTCCGCGGTCACCGAGATCCTGGTCCCGGTCATGGCAGCGGCCTACGTCGTCGTCGCCCTGATCGTCGTGGCGATCAACATCACCGAGGTCCCGGAGATGATCTCGCTCATCGTCGGTCACGCCCTCGGCTTCCGGGAGGTCGCGGGAGCCGCGATCGGCGCGGCGATCATGCAGGGCATGCGGCGTGGGCTGTTCTCCAACGAGGCCGGCATGGGTTCGGTCCCTAACGCCGCCGCCACCGCCTCGGTCTCACACCCTGTCAAACAGGGCCTGGTCCAGGCTCTGGGCGTCTACTTCGACACGCTGATCGTGTGCTCGGCGACCGCGTTCATCATCCTGCTGGCAAACCCGGAGTTCGGCGGCGACAGGGAGGGCATCTCCCTCACACAGGACTCGCTGGCCTCACAGGTCGGCGAGTGGGGCGTGCCGTTCCTCACCGTCGTCATCTTCTTCCTGGCCTTCTCCTCGATCCTGGGGAACTCGTACTACGGCGAGGCCAACATCAACTTCCTCCGCGAGAGCCCGCGTGCGATCAATGCCTTCCGCGGACTCGTGCTCCTCGCCGTGGTCGGCGGGGCGCTCGGGTCGGTCGACCTGGTCTGGGGCCTGGCCGACCTGTTCATGGGCGTCATGGCCACCATCAACCTCATCGCGATCATCCCGCTGGGCGGTCTCGCAGTGGCACTGCTGAAGCACTACCTGCGGCAGAAGGCCGAGGGCCACAACCCGGTGTTCCACCGCGACGACCTGCCGCAGGCCCGGAACGTCACGTCCTGGGACGGTTCCGATCCGATGACGCTGCAGCACGTCGCCGACGAGGCGCGCGACGTCGAACCGAAGGGATGAGCCACCCGGCACCGGCCGCGCACTCCCCCGCGTACGAGCGCTTCGCCGCCCTGCCCAAGGCTCACCTGCACGTCCACCTCGAGGCCGCGATGCGGGTCGAGACGATGCGCGAGTGGTGTGCCGAGGACGGCGTGGAGGTCCCGCCGCTCGTCGAGTTCCCCGACTTCACCCGCTTCCTCGACGCCTACGGCCTGCTCATCTCGCTCCTGAGGACCCCGGAGCGGCTCGGTCGGTTGCTCGACGAGGTGGTGGCGGACGCCGCCGCACAAGGCGTCGTGGCGCTCGAGTTCGCCTCCATCCCGGACAAGTCGGCCGCCTTCGACACGGCCGAGGACGCGCTGGGGTTCATCCTCCCCGCCGTCGCGGAGGCCGGCCGGCGCCACGGGGTGTGGACCGGCGCCATCGTGAGCATCGATCGCGGCGCCGGGCGCGCGCACGCGC
>NZ_JAALEF010000156.1:0-2418 GCF_014145245.1 Dietzia sp. B44
CTATTCGGAGAAGCTCGTCGCCAAGACCGTCGCCCGCGCCGCCGAGGGCGAGGCCCGGGACGCCGCGCAGGCGAAGGGCGAGGCGCTCCTGGCGCGCATCACCCCCACCACCGACGCCGCGGCCGCCTCCGGTGCGCAGGCCGTCATCGAGGCCGTGTTCGAGGACCCGAAGGTCAAAGAGACGGTGTTCGCGGAGATCGCGCCGCACATCGCCCCGGACGCGCTGCTGTGCTCCAACACCTCGACCCTTCCCATCACCATGCTCGCGGGCGGCGTGGACCGGCCGGCCGACTTCATCGGCCTGCACTTCTTCTCGCCCGCCGACAAGATGCCGCTGGTCGAGATCATCAAGGGCGCCGAGACCTCGGAGGATGCCCTCGGGCGCGCCCTGGCCCTGGTCGCGCAGATCGGCAAGACCCCCATCGTCGTCAACGACTCCCGCGGGTTCTTCACCTCGAGGGTCATCGGGACCTTCACCAGTGAGGGCATGGCGCTGCTCGCCGAGGGCGTCCCCGCGCCCACCGTCGAACAGGCCTCCTCGCAGGCCGGCTACCCGGCGCCGGTGCTCGCGCTGATGGACGAACTCACGTTGACCCTGCCCCGCAAGATCCGTGACGAGGCCCGCCAGGCGGCCGAGGCAGAGGGCCGGCCGCTGCCCGACCACCCGGGCAACGCCGTACTCGACACGATGATCGACGAGCACGACCGCAAGGGCCGCTCCACCGGCGCCGGCTTCTACGAGTACACCGACGGCAAGCGCTCCGGACTCTGGCCGGGCCTGGCGGAGGCTTTCGGCCCCGCCACCGAGATCCCGCTGCAGGACGCGATCGACCGGATGTTGTTCGCCGAGGCGATCGAGACCGTCAAGTGCCTCGACGAGGGCGTGCTGGAGACCACCACCGACGCCAACGTCGGCTCGATCCTGGGCATCGGCTTCCCGGGCTGGACCGGCGGCGTCGCCCGCTACATGGACCAGTACCCGGGCGGCCTGCCCGGCTTCGTCGCCCGCGCCGAGGAGCTCGCCGAACGCTACGGGGACCGTTTCACCCCGCCGGAGTCCCTGCGGTCCAAGGCCGCCTCCGGCGGCACCTACGAGGAGGTCCAGCCGTGATCCGTACCCGCTTCACCGAGGAGTTCGGCGTCCGTCATCCGATCGTCCAGGGCGGCATGATGTGGGTCGGCCGCGCCGAACTCGCGGCCGCCGTGTCCGAGGCGGGGGCGCTGGGAATCATCACCGGGCTCACCCAGCCGACGCCCGAGGACCTGGTCCGCGAGATCGCCCGGTGCCGGGAGATGACCGACCAGCCCTTCGGGGTCAACCTCACGATCCTCCCGTCGATCACGCCGCCCCCGTACGCGGAGTACCGCCAGGCGATCGTCGAGTCGGGCGTGAAGATCGTCGAGACCGCCGGGTCCAACCCCAAGGACCATCTCCCTGTCTTCCACGACGCCGGCGTCAAGGTCATCCACAAGTGCACCTCCGTGCGGCACGCACTCAAGGCTGAGAAGCTCGGCGTGGACGCCGTCTCCATCGACGGCTTCGAGTGCGCCGGACATCCCGGTGAGGACGACGTCCCCGGTCTGGTGCTCATCCCCGCCGCGGCGGCCCGGCTGACCATCCCGATGCTGGCGTCCGGAGGCATCGCCGACGCCCGCGGCCTCGTGGCCGCACTGGCCCTGGGGGCCGACGGCGCCAACATGGGGACGCGGTTCATGTGCACGGCCGAATCGCCGGTCGCGGACCAGGTCAAGCAGCAGATCGTCGCCAACTCCGAGCTCGACACCACGCTCATCTTCCGCACGCTGCACAACACCGCGCGGGTCGCGGCGAACGCCGTCTCGGCGGAAGTGGTGGCCAGGGAGGCCGAGGGCGTGGAGTTCTCCGACATCCAGCACCTCGTCGCCGGGGCCCGGGGCCGCAAGGTTTTCGAGGACGGCGACCTGGACGCCGGCATCTGGTCGGCGGGTCAGTGCCAGGGCCTGATCGACGACGTGCCCACCGCGGCCGAGCTGGTCGACCGCATGATGGCCGAGGCCGAGTCGATCATCACCGACCGGCTGGCCGGCATGGTCGCCGCCGCGGAGACGGTCCGATGACCCCCACGGGCCGGGACGCGGTCATGGTCGACCGCGACGACCTGGGTGTCGCGACTATCAGCATCAACCGACCCGACCGGATGAACGCGCTCGACCACCCGACGGTGAGCGCACTGGTGGAGATCATCTCCGAGCAGAGCCTGGACCCCGACACCAGAGTCATCGTGCTCGCCGGCGAGGGCGGGGCGTTCACCACCGGGGCGGACCTGCAGGCCATCCGGGACGGGGCCGGGACGGACGAGGCGCCCAGCCCCGAGGCCACCATGACCAGCGCCGCCGAGCTGGTGCGGGCGGTGCTGACCGCCCCGGTCCCGGTGATCG
>NZ_JAALEF010000157.1:0-1710 GCF_014145245.1 Dietzia sp. B44
TCGGGCGATGTGTGCGGAACGCTCTTTTCGTTGGCCCGGGCCCGCTCGCTGTCGCGCCCCGGCCCCCGGGGGCGGGCCGGGCTCACGCGGGAAGCGGGGTGCGCGCCGGAGTGCCGGGCTGCCGGTGGAGGCCGGCACGCCGCTCGAGGTACCCGGCGATCCTGCCGATCGCGCTCTCGAGCACCTCGGCGTCGGGCAGGCACACGATCCGGAAGTGGTCCGGCTCGGGCCAGTTGAAGCCGGTGCCGTGGGTCACCAGGACGTGCTCGGAGCGCAGTAGGTCCAGCACCAGTTCCTCGTCGCTGCCGATGCCGAACCTCTCGGTGTCCAACCGGGGGAAGCAGTAGAGCGCACCGCGGGGCGCCACGCAGCTCACGCCCGGGATGGCGTTGAGGCGCTCGGTCGCCAGTGCGAGTTGTCGCTCGATCCGGCCGTCGGGGTCGATCACGTCGGCACCCCACGGTGAGTCCTCGGCCAGCGCGACCGGGATCGCGTACTGGCCCGGGACGTTGGGGCACACCCGCATGTTGGCCAGCAGGGTGAGCCCTTCCAGCAGGTCCTGCGCCCGCTCGAGGGGCCCGGTCGCGGCGACCCAGCCGGCCCGGTATCCGCACACCCGGTACGCCTTGGACAGGCCGCCGAAGGTCAGGCAGAGCACGTCGTCACCGGCGGCCAGCGCCGCGTGGTGATGGCGGGCGCCCGAGAAGATCACCTTCTCGTAGATCTCGTCGCTGAGCAGGACGAGCCCGTGCCGACGGGCGATGTCGGCCATCCCGCGGACGGTCTCGGCACTGTAGACGGCGCCGGTCGGGTTGTTGGGGTTGATCACCACCAGCGCGGTCGTCCGCGGCGTGATCTTGGACTCGATGTCCGCCAGCGAGGGGTTCCAGCCGTCGGACTCGTCCGCCAGGTAGTGCACGGGCACGCCACCAGTGAGGTTCACCGCGCCGGTCCAGGTGGGGTAGTCCGGTGCCGGGACCAGGATCTCGTCGCCCGGATCGACCATCGCCTGAAGGACCAGAGTGATGAGCTCGCTCACCCCGTTGCCCAGGAACACGTCCTCGGCGCGGATCCCGGGCACCCCCCAGCGCCGGTAGTGCTCGGCCACCGCCGCCCGTGCCTGCGGGATGCCCCGCGAATCCGAGTAGGCCTGGCCCGTGCCGAGTTCGCGGGCCACGGCATCCACGATCTCGGGCCGGGCCTCGAGACCAAACGGGTGCATGTTCCCCAGGTTCAGTCGCAGGATGTCGTGGCCCTCGGATTCCAGCCGCATGGCCTCGGTGAGGATCGGACCGCGGACGTCGTAGCGCACGTCGCGGAGGCGTCGGGATTGGCGGTAGATCTGCATGTGGACCATCACATCGCCAAAGTGGACTGGCGGAAAGGTCCACTTATCGCAGACCCGTGAGACCACTTTCTGCGCTCGCGCGCCTAGGCTGAGCGCATGGCCCGCACCGCCCGTCCCGGATCCCTGGTCCTGGGCGAGGTCTCGGGCACCGCGGATCTGGTGGACGCGATCATCGACCTGATCTCCGACGGTTCCCTGGCCGACGGCGACAGGCTGCCCTCCACGCGCGCGCTCGCCGAGCAGACCGGGCTCTCCCGCGGCACCGTGGTCCGGGGGTTCGACGAACTCTCGGCCGCCGGCTTCATCGACTCCGTCCAGGGCTCGGGCACCCGGGTCGCCGCCGGGGCGGGTCAGGCGGCGCG
>NZ_JAALEF010000158.1:0-2043 GCF_014145245.1 Dietzia sp. B44
GGCCTGCCTGGCCGTGCGGGTGGACCGGCGTCGGCGGCTGATCAGCAGGACCGCGGCCACCACGGCGACGATCACCGCGATGATCCCCAGCAGGGCCCCACCGGAGAGCCCGGAGCCCGAGCCCTGTCGTTCGAGCCCGTCGGCCGCGCCGATGGCCGCACCTGCCCAGTCACCGGCCGCCAGTCGCGGTTCGATGTCCCGGTCGGCGATCCGCTGGTCCGCGCGCTGGTCGGTGGATTCGAACCAGTAGCCGCGGTCCTGCACGGCCACCGCGAGCAGCACGTCGGAGGCGCCGAGGTCGGACAGCCGGGCCGTCTCCTGCGCCCACTGCTGGACCGGCACGCCGTCGAAGCTGTCGACGTAGGTCACCCAGAGCTGGATGTTGTCGGTCGACCTGAGTTCGGCGAGCCGGCTCTCCACGGCGGCGGTATCCGCACCCAGCACGCCCGCGGAATCCGTGACCTGCTGCTGCAGCCGGAACGGCGGTTCCGCCGAGGCGGAGGGCGCCGCCCACCCGACCAGGCTGACGAGGAACGCCGACAGGAGCGCGACGGCCGCCACCGTGCGGGACCGTGGGCTCCGGACGGCGAGGGGGCGGGGTGGGGGTGCGATCATGCGGCCAGCGTATCGGCCCGTCGCAGGGGGCACGCCGGTCTCCTGCCCGGGCGGTTACTCTGGGCGGCATGGCAGGGCGGATTCCGGAGCAGGACATCGCCGCGATCCGCGAACGCACTCGCATCGAGGAGGTCGTCGGCGAGTACGTCGCGCTCAAACCAGGCGGCGCGGATTCGATGAAGGGGCTGTCCCCGTTCAAGGACGAGAAGACGCCCTCGTTCCACGTTCGTCCGCAGCACGGCTATTTCCACTGCTTCTCCACCGGTGAGGGCGGCGACGTGTTCGCCTTCCTCATGAAGATGGAGCACATCAGCTTCGTCGAGGCGGTGGAGCAGCTCGCGGACAGGATCGGCTACCGCATCTCCTACGAGGGCGGCGGGCAGGTGATCCAGCGCGACCGCGGGACCCGTTCGCGACTGGTCCAGGCCAACGCCGCCGCGCAGAAGTTCTACGCCGAGCGACTCCATCAGGACGCGGAGGCCGAGATCGCACGCGCGTTCCTCACCGACCGCGGCTTCGACCTCTCCCACGCCGAGCGCTTCGGGTGCGGGTACGCGCCCACGGGCTGGGACACCATGAGCAAACACCTGATGCGGCAGGGTTTCGAGCCCAAGGAGCTGGAGTCGGCGGGACTGTCCAAGACCAGCTCACGGGGGACGCTGATCGACCGGTTCCACCGGCGCCTGCTGTGGCCCATCCGCAATCTCGCGGGGGAGGTGATCGGGTTCGGCGCCCGCAAGCTCTTCGAGGACGACACCCTGGGCAAGTACATGAACACGCCGGAGACGATGCTCTACAAGAAGTCGCAGGTGCTGTTCGGACTGGACCTGGCCAAGCGGGACGTCGCCGCCCAGCGCCGGGCGGTGGTCGTGGAGGGCTATACGGATGTCATGGCCATGCACGCGGCCGGCGTGACCACGGCCGTGGCGGCGTGTGGCACCGCGTTCGGTGAGGACCACCTGTCCACCCTCCGGCGACTGATGTTGGACGACAACTACTTCCGCGGCGAGATCATCTACACCTTCGACGGCGACGAGGCCGGAAAGAAGGCCGCGATGCGGGCGTTCTCCGGGGACCAGCAGTTCTCCGGCCGCACCTTCGTGGCGGTGGCCCCCGCCGGTCAGGACCCCTGCGACATCCGCCAGAAGAAGGGCGACGCGGCCGTCCGCGATCTGATCTCGGCCCGGGTGCCGATGTTCGAGTTCGCCATCCGCTCCATGCTCGAGGAATACGATCTCGACCACGCGGAGGGCCGGGTCGAGGCGCTCCGCCAGACCGTGCCGGTGGTGGCGGACATCCGCGACTCGGCCCTGCGTGACGAGTACGCCCGGCAGTTGGCAGGCTGGGTGGGGTGGGACGATCCCGCGACGGTGCTGCGCCGCGTCCGCGAGGAGGCCCGCAAGCGGGGGCGCGCCCGGGCGGCGGCGC
>NZ_JAALEF010000159.1:0-15449 GCF_014145245.1 Dietzia sp. B44
CCGAGGCCGCCGACGCCGGCCGGGCGCGGGGTGGGACCGGCTCCGCCGATCAGGAACGCGCCCGGGCAGCGGCACGGGCGATGGCTCGAACGAAGGGAGTGCGCTGGTGATCGCCTCGATCAGGGGGAGGGTGGCCGAGATCGGTCTGGACCGCTGCGTGGTGGAGGCCGGCGGTGTCGGCGTCCTGGTCCATGCGACGCCGGCCGCGCTCGCGGGCCTGCGGCGGGGAGACGAGGGGACCCTGCACACCGAGTTGGTGGTGCGCGAGGACTCCCTGACCCTCTACGGCTTCGATTCTGTCGATGCGCGTCGCCTCTTCTCGACGGTCCAGACGGTCTCGGGCGTCGGCCCGCGTCTGGCTCTGGCCATCCTGGCCACTCTCGAACCCGAGCAGCTGGTGAGAGCGCTGGGGACCGAGGACGTCAAGGCGCTCACGCGGGTTCCCGGGGTGGGCAAGCGCACCGCCGAGCGGATGGTGCTCGAACTCAAGGACAAGGTCGGCCCGGTGCACGACACCGTGGGCGGCGGCGACGGTCCGGGGATGCCGGGTGGACCGGCGGCGACCGAGGTGGCCGGCGCACTCGAGGGACTGGGCTTCTCCGTCACGGAGGCGGAGAAGGCCGCGACCGCCGTCCTGTCGACCGATCCGGACCTCGGCCCGGCGGAGGCCCTGCGGCTGGCGTTGCGTTCACTCGGTAGGCGCTGATGACGGGGCCGTACGGGCACGGGGACGAGGAGCCGTTCACGCCGGGGGCCGGTGACGGGGCGGAGGCCGAGTTGTCCGCGGCGTCGACCCCGTTCGACTCCGATGTCGAGGGCGCCCTGCGCCCGCGGAACCTGGGTGAGTTCATCGGGCAGGAGACTGTCCGCGAGCAGCTCGAGCTGGTGCTCACCGCGGCGACCCGTCGTGGTGTGGTCCCGGACCACCTGCTGTTCTCCGGGCCTCCGGGCCTGGGGAAGACCAGCCTCGCCATGATCGTGGCGGCCGAGCTCGGCGGGTCGCTCCGCATCACCTCCGGGCCCGCTCTCGAGCGGCCGGGGGATCTCGCCGCCATGCTCTCCAACCTCATCGAGGGTGACGTCCTGTTCATCGACGAGATCCACCGCATCGCGCGCCCGGCGGAGGAGATGCTGTACCTCGCGATGGAGGACTTCCGGATCGACATCATGGTGGGCAAGGGTCCGGGGGCCACCTCGATTCCCCTCGAGATCGCCCCGTTCACCCTGGTCGGGGCCACCACGCGGTCCGGAGCGCTCACCGGGCCGTTGCGGGATCGGTTCGGGTTCACCGCGCACATGGACTTCTACTCGGACGCGGACCTGGCGAGAATCGTGTCCCGGGCGGCCGAGATCCTCGAGATCCCCGTGGAGCCGGAGGCGGCGACGGAGATCGCCGGGCGGTCCCGCGGGACGCCCCGGATAGCCAACCGCCTGCTCCGTCGCGTGCGGGACTACGCGGAGGTCCGGGCGGACGGGCGGGTCACGGTCCCCGTCGCGCGCGCGGCACTCCGCGTCTACGAGGTCGACGAGTTGGGCCTGGACCGGCTCGACCGTGCGGTCCTGCGGGCGCTGCTGGTCCAGCACGAGGGCGGGCCCGTCGGTCTGAGCACGCTCGCGGTGGCCGTGGGGGAGGAGTCGAGCACCCTGGAGGAGGTCTGCGAACCGTTCCTCGTCCGTGCGGGGTTGCTCGCGCGCACCCCCCGGGGACGCGTGGCCACCGCGGCGGCATGGGAGCACCTGGGGCTGCGCCGCGCGAATCGCGACCCGGAGGAACCGATGCTCCCGGTCGAGACCGAGACGGGACCCGGCCCGCGCGGGTGACCACGGAGGTGGCATCCTCGAACGGGACCGGTCCGCCGCCCGGACCCGACACCTTCGGACCCCGACTCGACGGGTCCCGAACCGAGAGGACGCCGCATGGGACTGGAACTACTGCTGCCCGTCATGATCCTGGCGCTCATCGCGCTGATGTTCTTCCAGAGTTCCAAGCAGCGGAAGGCGATGAAGGACCTGCAGGAGATGCAGGCCTCCCTCGCGGTCGGCGATCAGGTGCTCACCACCTCGGGTCTGCACGCGACCGTGGTGTCGGTGGCCGAGGAGAGCCTGGTCCTGGAGATCGCCCCCGGCGTCCGGACGCAGTGGGACCGCAGGGTGATCCGCGAGAAGCTCGACCCCGGTACCTCCCCCGGGTCGGCCGCGGGGACGGACGGCGCTGGTTCCTGACGACCGCCTACCGGCGAGTAGTGTGATGGGGCCGTCCAGCCGGAGGCCTCTGCTGAAGACCGAGAGAGATCACCTGTGTCACCAGTCCGTTCTCGACGCGTAGATGCCCGCCCCAGGCCGTGGGCTCTGCTATCCGTCTTCTCCCTGGTGTTTTTCGTCCTCTTCCTCGCCGCATTCGCCGTGGCCGAGAAGGGACTGACGCCCAAGCTCGGGATCGACCTGCAGGGCGGCACGCGGGTCACGTTGATCCCGATCGGTCAGCCGGATGAGCAGGACCTGCGCCTGGCCCAGGACATCATCCGTGATCGCGTCGACGGGCTCGGTGTGGCCGGGACCTCGGTGGTCATTGAGGGAAGCAACATCGTCCTCACGGTTCCCGGCGAGGACTCGAGCCAGGCCCGTGACCTCGGGACCACCTCACAGTTGACGATCCGCCCCGTCCTCGAGGTCCAGCCGGTCGCCGAGGGGGACGTCGAACCCGTCGACGCCGCGGTCGGTGACCGCGATGCGGTCGCCCGCGCGGTGGAGGAGGCCCTGGAGGTCCGTCAGGGCGATCCCCAGGAGCTGTCCCAGCGCCTCCCGGAGTTCCGGTGCCCCGAGAGGGAAATCACCGCGGGCTTCGAGGACCAGGCGCAGGCGTTGATCGCGTGCGGCGAGGGGGCCAAGTACGTACTCGGCCCCGTACCGTTGCTTGTCGGTGAACCGGAGGACGGGGAGCGCCTCGACGGCCAGCAGATCGTCAAGGACTCGGTGTCATCGGGAATTAATCAGCGATCTGGTCGAAATGAAGTATCGTTTCGCTTCCTTGCTGGGCCCGGGCAAGAGGGATCTGCAACATGGACGCGTCTGACTCAAGAGAACCTCAACAGGCAAATCGCAATGATTCTTGACGGTCAGGTTATAAGTGCGCCAGTTGTCGAGGGAGTCACTCCAGTAGGAGGTACAACGTCGATTTCGGGCCAGTTCACAATGGACGAGGCCGCGGCGCTCGCCGCGAACCTCCGATACGGGGCCCTGCCGATCTCCTTCGAGGACCCGAACGTCGACAACGTGCCCGCCTCGTTGGGCCTGGCCTCCCTCGAGGCCGGTCTGCTCGCCGGCGCGATCGGTTTCCTGCTGGTGCTGCTGTACACGGTCCTGTACTACCGGCTGCTCGGCGTGATCGCGTTCCTCTCCCTGGCCATCTCTTTCCTGATCACCTACGTGATGCTCGTGTTCCTCGGGTACACGGTGGACTACAGCCTCGACCTGGCCGGTGTGGCGGGCCTGATCATCGGTATCGGTATGACCGCGGACTCCTACGTCGTCTTCTTCGAGAGGATCAAGGACGAACTCCGCGACGGACACCGGTTCAGATCCTCGGTACCCAGGGCGTGGAAGAGCGCCAGTCGCACCATCATCACCGGCAACGTGGTGAGTCTGATCGGCGCAGTGGTGCTGTACCTCCTGGCCACCGGTGAGGTGCGCGGTTTCGCCTTCACCCTGGCACTGAGCACCGTCATGGACGTCCTCGTGGCCTTCACCGTGCTGTGGCCGCTGGTCTACCTGGCCTCCACGAAGCCGTTGTTCACCAAGCCATGGGCCAACGGCCTCGGGCGGATGGAGGCCCTGCGGGTCGACTCCGCCGAGCGCCGCCGCCTCGAGCAGGAAGCCGAGAAGGACGGACCAGATTCGGAGTCCGGCGGGACCCGAGGCGTGTCGGCGACGGTGCGCGGTCCGGACGGGCCGCCCTCGGAACCGGGGCCGGCAACCCCGGGCGTGTCGATGATCCTGCCGCGCCGCGACGACTCCGAGGAGGAGGGCCGATGAGCGCCCCGGGAACGATCGACACCACTGACACCACTGGACCCGACCAGCCGGAGAGTCTGTTCAACCGCCTCTACACCGGCACCGGCGCGTTCCCCATCGTCCAGAAGCGCCGACTGTACTTCGTCCTCACCGGCGTCATCGTCGCGATCTGCCTGGCGAGCATCATCTTCCGAGGGTTCACCTTCGGGATCGACTTCACCGGCGGTACCAAGTTGACGATGCCGGCGGGGAATGCGGACAAGGACCGGGTGGCGGTCGTCGTCGAGGAGACGATCGGTCAGGAGCCCCAGACGGTCCAGGTCGTCGGTGCCGGGGCCGCGCGCATCGTCGAGGTGGAGACCGGATTCCTCACCAGTGACGAGATCTACGCGACCAAGCTCGCACTCCTCGAGGAGTTCCAGCCCGTCGCGGCGAGTGGCGAGGTCTCGATCGAGGCGATCGGGGATTCGGCACGAAGCGAGAGCTGGGGCGGGCAGGTCACCGAGAAGGCGATCATCGCCCTCGCGGTGTTCATCGTGATCGTCTTCGGTTACATGGCGCTGCGCTTCGAGTGGCGCATGTCGGTCGCCGGCGTGGTCGCGCTGTTCTTCGACGTCATCACCACTGCGGGGATCTACTCGCTCCTGGGATTCGAGGTCTCACCCGCGACGATCATCGGCCTGCTCACCATCCTCGGTTTCTCCCTCTACGACACGGTCATCGTGTTCGACAAGGTGGAGGAGAACACCCGCGGAGCCAAACACTCCTCCAGCAGCACCTATGCGGAGGAGGCCAACCTGGCCGTCAACCAGACGCTCATGCGATCAATCCACACCACCATCATCGGCATCCTGCCGCTGCTGGCCCTACTCGTGATCGCGGTGTGGATCCTCGGGGTGGGCACGCTGCTGGACCTGGCCATCGTCCAGGTGGTCGGGATCATCACGGGGACGTTCTCGTCGATCTTCCTCGCGACTCCGCTGCTGGTACTCCTGAAGGAACGCGACCCCGCCACGAAGCGCCAGACCGCCAAGGTCCTGGCCCGCCGGGAGAAGGTCGGGGCCACCGCATGACGGACCCCGCCGCTGCAGAGGTGTCGCCGGCCATCGTCACCGCCGTCGAGAGACTGATGCGCAGGGTCGAGGACTTCCCGGCGGCCGGGGTCCAGTTCTGCGACCTCACACCGGTCCTGGCCGATCCCGAGGGATTCGACGCCGTGGTGGCCGGGCTCGTCGCGGGCCACGAGATCGGCTCGGTGGACTACGTGGCCGGGTTGGACGCCCGGGGCTTCCTGCTCGCCGGCGCGGTCGCGGTGCGGCTGCACACCGGGGTGCTGGCCATCCGCAAGGCCGGAAAGCTCCCACCGCCCGTGCACTCACGCTCGTACGAACTCGAGTACGGGGCGGCAACGTTGGAGCTCCCCGCCGACGGCCTCGACCTCCGCGGGAAGCGGGTGCTCGTGGTGGACGACGTCCTGGCCACGGGAGGCACCCTCGGCGCGGCCGTCGGTCTGCTCGATGACTGCGGCGCGGTGGTGGCGGGGCTGTCCGTGGTGCTCGAGGTCCCCGGCCTCGGGGGTAGGGATAGACTGGCCGGCACACCGCTGACCTGCCTCACGGTCGCGTGACCACCGCCCGTCGTTGACGGATCGGACCCGGAGGGAGGAGCCGGCATGACCAATCGGCAGGATCCCGCCGCGAATGTCGGCGCCGGCCCGCAGCCCGTGCCCGCGGAGCAGCCCCAACCCAACACGCAACCCCTCCCGGTGATCCCGGGTGCGCGGCCATCGGCCGGCCGGCGCGTCCGGGCCAGATGGGCGCGCCGCCTCACCTCCGGGTTGACGGTGACGTCCACGCCCGCCGTCCTCGAACCCCTGGTCCGTGTGCATCGGATCCACCACGCCAAGGCCGACGTGGGGCTGCTCGCCCGTGCCTATGCGCTGGCCGAACGCCAGCACGAAGGCGTGTTCCGCAAGTCAGGCGACCCCTACATCACCCATCCACTGGCGGTCGCGACCATCTGCGCCGAGATGGGCATGGACACCACCACCCTCGTGGCGGCGCTGCTGCACGACACCGTGGAGGACACCGACTACTCCCTCGAGTCCCTCGCCTCGGATTTCGGGGACGAGGTGGGGCACCTGGTCAACGGTGTCACCAAACTGGACAAGGTCGACTTCGGCGAGGCGGCCGAGGCGGAGACCATCCGCAAGATGATCATCGCGATGGCGCATGACCCGCGGGTCCTGGTGATCAAGGTCGCCGACCGTCTGCACAACATGCGCACCATGCGCTTCCTGCCTCCGGAGAAGCAGGTCAAGAAGGCACGCGAGACCCTCGAGGTGATCGCGCCGTTGGCCCACCGCCTCGGCATGGCCACCGTGAAGTGGGAACTCGAGGACCTGGCCTTCGCCATCCTGGAACCCAAGAAGTACCAGGAGATCGTGCGACTGGTTGCCGACCGGGCGCCCAGTCGGGACGTGTACCTGAGCACGGTGATCACCCGGGTCAGAGCCGAACTGGAGAACGCCCACATCCAGGCCCGGGTCGAGGGTCGCCCCAAACACTACTGGTCGATCTACCAGAAGATGATCGTCCGGGGACGCGAGTTCGACGAGATCCACGACCTGGTGGGCATCCGCGTGCTGTGCGAGGACGTGCGGGACTGCTATGCCGCGATCGGCGTGGTGCATTCCACGTGGAAGCCGATGCCGGGCAGGTTCAAGGACTACATCGCCCAGCCCAGGTTCGGTGTCTACCGCTCACTCCACACCACAGTGATCGGGCCTGACGGCAAACCGCTGGAAATCCAGATCCGGACCCACGAGATGCACCGCAACGCCGAGTACGGGATCGCGGCGCACTGGCGGTACAAGGAGACTCGCGGCAAGCACCACGGCGACCCCGCCGAGGTGGACGAGATGGCGTGGATGCGCCAACTGCTCAGCTGGCAGCGTGAAGCAGCCGATCCGGGGGAGTTCCTCGACTCCCTGCGCTTCGAGATGACCAGCAAGGAGATCTTCGTCTTCACGCCGAAGGGCGACGTGATCAACCTCCCCGTCGGCGCGACCCCCGTGGACTTCGCCTACGCCGTCCACACGGAGGTCGGCCACCGGTGCATCGGCGCGCGCGTCAACGGCAAGCTCGTGGCGCTCGAGAAGCCACTGGAGAACGGCGAGGTCGTCGAGGTCTTCACGTCCAAGGACCCCAATGCCGGCCCCAGTCTGGACTGGCAGAAGTTCGTCGTGTCCGGCAGGGCCAAGAGTTCGATCCGCCAGTGGTTCGCCAAGGAGCGACGCGAGGAGGCTCTCGAACGCGGTAAGGACCTCATCACCCGCGAGGTGCGACGCGGGGGAGTGCCCGTCCACCGGGTCTTCTCCAACGAGTCACTCGCCGGTGTCGCACGGGAGTTGGGATTCGCCGACGTCACCGCGCTCTACACGGCGATCGGGGAGAACCACGTCTCCGCCAAGCAGATCGTGGGTCGGCTCGTCGCCGCCCACGGGGGCGTCGACGAGGTCACCGAGGAGCTGGCGGACCGCTCGCGGGACAAGAACATCACCTCGAACCGGCCGGCGCCGGCGGGTCCCGGGATCCTCGTGGGCGGGGTCAAGGACGTGCACGCCAAACTCGCCCGCTGCTGCATGCCGGTGCCCGGCGACGAGGTCCTCGGGTTCATCACCCGCGGCGGCACGGTGAGCGTCCACCGCACCGACTGCACCAACGCCTCCGACCTGCACCGCGAGCCCGAGCGCCTGGTCAAGGTCGAATGGGCACCCCAGCCGGGTGCGGTGTTCCTGGTGGCGATCCAGGTGGAGGCGCTCGACAGACACCGGCTCCTGTCGGACGTGACCAAGGTGCTGGCGGACGAGAAGGTCAACATCCTGTCCGCGTCCGTCCAGACGGCGGGGGACGATCGGGTGGCGATCTCGCGGTTCACCTTCGAGATGGCCGACCCCAAACACCTCGGACACGTCCTGCAGACGGTCCGAGGTGTCGAGGGGGTCTTCGACGTCAACCGGATGACGTCGAACTGAGCCGGATGTCCCGGCCCCCGGGCCTCACCTCTCGGGGAGCCCCGACTGGGCGTCGACGACCACGGTCTCGATCGTGACGGGGCGCCGCGGGACCTGGTTGTCCCGGTCGGTCGGGTCATCGCTCCTCACACCGGTCTCGGCGATGTCGTCGAGGACCTCGAGGCCCGAGTCCCCGACCGTTCCCATGACGGTGTACTCCGGCGGGAGTGCGGAGTCCTCGTACACCAGGAAGAACTGGCTCCCGGCGCTGTCGGGGGCCTGCGACTTGGCCATGGCGACGGTGCCACGGGGGTAGATGGCGGCGCCCGAACCGTCGTCGGCGAGCTCGAGGGTATCCGCGGCGGGCGGCTCGTCGACCACGGAGTAGCCGGGACCGGACAGGCCGGTCCCCGTGGGGTCACCGCACTGGAGGACCGACAGACCGGGCTCCTCCTCCGAGACGGTCAGGCGGTGGCACTCGGTGTCGTCGAAGTACCGCTGCTCGGCCAGGTGGACGAAGCTGGCGACATTGCAGGGGGCGCCGGACCGATCGAGCGTGATCGGGATCTCACCGCGGTCGGTGGTGATGGTGATCTCCGCCAGGCCCTGCCTGGCCTGGTCGCCCGACGGCGGCTCGGCGTCACGCTTGGTGTCGTTGACGGTCTCGACCTGCGCGTTGAACTCCTCGACCTCCGCCACCACCTCGGCGCCCTGATCCTCGAACTCCGCGGGGTCGAGCGGCTCGGGGGTCTCGGTGTCGGTGGGGTACTCGCAGGTCAGCCAGTTGGCGGCGTATTCCTCCGCGCGCTTGCGGTCGTAGTTGATCCATGCGACCACCCCGACGATCCCCAGCAGGACCGCGACGACGACCGACGCCGCGACGATCTTGAGTTGCTTCTCACGGCGGGCCTGCGCCTCCATCTGCTCGCGCAGGCGTTGACGCGCCTCTGCTCGGCGTTCCTGGTTGGTGGACACTGACCCTCCTGGGTACCTGGACTAGGCTGGAACAGTCGGCTGACGCCGCGGTGGGGACTCACAGAGCAGACCACAGCGCTCCAGCCCAGGGGTCTTGTCTACCAGGTCGGGCCGAGACGGCTGAACACCACTCCGGTGTACCGCCCAGTCGGACCGGCAGTTCGCGACGGACGTCGTGGGCGATCGAGAAAAGGAGTACAGGACGTGCAGATCATCGGGTTCCCAGCCGGGATGTTCCAGACCAACTGCTACATCGTGTCCGACGCCGCGGGGGACTGCGTGATCGTCGACCCGGGCCAGGACGCCGAGGACCAGGTGCGCAGGCAGGTCTCCGAGGCGGGCTTGAAGCCCCGGGCGGTACTGCTGACCCACGGCCACCTGGACCACATCTGGAACGCCCAGCAGGTCGCGGACCACTACGGCGTGCCGGCGTACATCCACCCGGAGGACCGTGTCATGCTCTCGGATCCGGGTCAGGGGCTGTCGCTCGATCTGTCCGCGATGCTCAAGGACATCACCTTCACGGAGCCGGCGGAGGTCATCGAGGTCTTCGACGGTGACACGCTGCGCTTCGGGGCGATGACCTTCGACGTGGACCACGTGCCCGGACACAGCCCGGGGTCGGTGTCCTTCCGAATCGTCGTCGACACCGAGGAGGGCCGGCGAACGGTCGTGCTCGGGGGCGATGTGCTGTTCCAGGACGGGGTCGGCCGTACCGACCTGCCCGCGGGCGACACCGATGTGCTCATGCAGTCGATCGCCAAGAAGTTCCTCACGCTGGACGACGACGCGGTGGTGCTCCCCGGGCACGGACCCTCGACCACCGTCGGCCGGGAACGGCGGTCCAACCCGTTCCTGCGTGACCTCTAGAACCCCCTCCCCGAACCACCCACCGAGAGACGCAAGGACCCACCACACGTGACCGGCACCCAGAAGAAAACCGCGCTCAAGGCACCGAAGGGGGTGCCCGACTACGTCCCCCCGACCTCCGCCGCGTTCGTCGCGGTCCGGGATGCGATCACCACCGCCGCCCGGCGGGCGGGCTACGGGCACATCGAGCTGCCGATCTTCGAGGACACGGCGTTGTTCGCCCGTGGGGTGGGGGAGTCCACCGACGTCGTCTCCAAGGAGATGTACTCGTTCGAAGACCGTGGCGGACGGAGCGTCACCCTCCGGCCCGAGGGGACCGCCGGCGTGATGCGTTCGGTCATCGAGAACGGCCTGGACCGCGGTCAGCTGCCCGTCAAGCTCTGCTACGCCGGCCCGTTCTTCCGCTACGAGCGTCCCCAGGCCGGCCGGTACCGGCAGTTGCAGCAGGTCGGTATCGAGGCGATCGGGATCGACGACCCCGCCCTCGACGCCGAGGTGATCGCGGTGGCGGACGAGGCCTTCCGGTCCCTCGGGTTGACCGGGTTCCGGCTGGAGCTCACCTCGCTCGGGGACGACTCATGCCGGCCCGCCTACCGGGAACGGCTGCAGGCGTTCCTCGCCGGGTTGGACCTCGACGAGGCCACGCGGGAACGCGCACGGGTCAACCCGCTGCGCGTCCTCGACGACAAGCGCCCGGAGGTCCGCGCGCAGCTCTCGGGCGCCCCGCTGATGATCGACCACCTGTCCGAGGAGAGCGCCGCGCACTTCGCCGAGGTCAGGTCACACCTCGACGCCCTCGGCGTGGCCTACGAGGTCAATCCCCGGATGGTCCGAGGCCTGGACTACTACACCAAGACCACGTTCGAGTTCGTCCACGACGGACTCGGCGCCCAGTCCGGGATCGGCGGTGGCGGGCGCTACGACGGACTGATGGAGCAGCTCGGGGGACAGGCATTGTCCGGGATCGGATTCGGTATCGGCGTCGATCGCACCATGCTCGCGCTGCAGGCGGAGGGGATCGACCACGCCTCGGGCGGCCGGGTGGACGTGTACGGCGTCGCTCTCGGCGCGCCGGCCAGGGCCGCGCTGGTGCCCGTGCTGGCCGAGTTCCGTCGCGCCGGTCTGCGCGCGGACATGGCCTACGGCGACCGCGGTATGAAGGGCGCGTTCAAGGCCGCCGACCGGTCGGGGGCCGCCGTCACCCTCGTCGTGGGCGAGAACGAGCTGGCGTCGGGCACCGTCGTGGTCAAGACGATGTCCACTGGTGAGCAGACCCCGGTCCCGCTGGACTCGGTCGTGCCCCACGTCACCGGTCTCGTCACTCCCTGATCCGCCCCCGCGGGATCACACCCGCGCGCCGAAGGTGTCGCAGGCCTCCACGGACCCCTGGTCGTACCCGGTCAGGAACCACTGGCGCCGCATCTCCGACGAGCCGTGGGTCCACGAGTCGGGGTCGACCCGGGCGCCGCCGGACCGCTGGATGTGGTCGTCCCCGATCGCCTCGGCGGTCTGGATGATCGCGTCGACGTCGCGCGGGGTCAGGCTCTCCAGCAGTGGCTCCCCGCCGTCGGGACCGGGGGTCGAGGTGGCGTAGTGGGCCCACAGCCCGGCGTAGCAGTCGGCCTGGAGCTCGACCCGGACCGCGCCCGAGGACGCGCCCTGCGGATCCTGCTGGGATCGGCGGATGTCACCGAGCATCGTCTGCAGATGGTGCCCGAACTCGTGCGCGACGACGTACATCTGGGCCGCGCCGGCGGGTGAGCCCCCGAGCCGACCGACCAGGACCTCGTCGAAGAAGGCCGGGTCGATGTAGACGTCCTGGTCCGCCGGGCAGTAGAACGGCCCGACGTCGGAGGAGGCCGCGCCGCAGGCGGTGTCGACGTCGCCGGTGAAGATGGTGGTGTGTGGCTGGACCCACCGCAGCCCGACCTGGTCGGGGAGTTGGGTGCCCCAGACGTCCTCGAGGCTCTCCGTGGTGGCGACGATCCGGCAGACCGTATCCGTGTTGGCCTGCCGGAGGTCGCACTGGTCGATGTGGGTCTGGAACCGCTGCGCCGAGTCGGACTGCCGGCCGCCGGTGTCGCCGCTCTCCAGACCGAGCTGCCCCGGATCGACGCCCAGGAACAGCGCGACCAGGACGATGGCGAGACCGCCCACGCCCCCGCCGACCGCCATCCCGCGCCGGCCCCCTCGCCCGCCGCGGCCCCCGCCGGAGACCCCACTGGTGTCCAGGCTCCCGCCCTGCCGGAACGTCATGTCCGCCGCCCTTCGTCCCCGTCGGTCGCCGGTCCAGCCCGGCTCGCGCCCCTCCGCGGTCGAGGGACACTGTATTGGCAGCCGAGTCGCTGTCGCAGCCGACACCGGGAACCGACGCCGGTGGACGTAGACTGTGCCCCGTCAGAGCCCGGGACAGACCGCCGTCCAGATCGCGGTGGGTCCGACGGTCGCTCGCAGACCACCAGAAGTCTCCCGATGAAAGGACCACCGCAGTGCTGCGCACCCATTCCGCCGGCCAACTCCGAGCCGCCGACGCGGGGGACACCGTCACCCTGGCCGGCTGGGTCGCGCGCCGCCGGGATCACGGCGGGGTCATCTTCGTCGACCTCCGCGACTCCACCGGTGTGTGTCAGGTGGTGTTCCGCTCCGAGGAGATCGCCGAGCGTGCGCACCGTCTGCGCAACGAGTTCTGCGTCTCCGTCACCGGCGTCGTGGACCGCCGCCCCGAGGGGTCGGAGAACCCGAACCTCGCCTCGGGTGAGGTCGAGGTCGACGTGGTCTCGTTCGAGGTGCTCGGTGAGTCCGCGGCCCTGCCGTTCCAGCTCGACGACGAGGTGGGTGAGGAGGCGCGCCTCCGTCACCGGTACCTCGACCTCCGTCGCGAGGGGCCCGGGTCCGCGCTACGGCTGCGGTCGAAGGTCAACTCCGCCGCCCGGGGCGTCATGGCCCGCCACGACTTCGTGGAGATCGAGACCCCGACGCTGACCCGGTCGACCCCCGAGGGTGCGCGCGACTTCCTGGTCCCCGCGCGGCTCCAGCCGGGCACCTTCTACGCCCTCCCGCAGTCTCCCCAGCTGTTCAAGCAGCTCCTCATGGTGGCCGGGATGGAGAAGTACTACCAGATCGCCCGCTGCTACCGGGACGAGGATTTCCGCGCGGACCGGCAACCGGAGTTCACCCAGTTGGACGTGGAGATGAGCTTCGTCGACCAGGACGACGTCATCGCGATCGCCGAGGAGATCCTCACCGAGGTGTGGGCCACCGCCGGTTACCGGATCACCACGCCGATCCCGCGCATGACCTATGACGAGGCGATGCGTCGCTTCGGTTCGGACAAGCCGGACCTGCGGTTCGACATCGAGCTGGTCGAGTGCACCGAGTTCTTCGCCGAGACACCGTTCCGGGTGTTCAAGGCTCCCTATGTCGGCGCGGTGGTCATGAAGGGCGGGGCGTCGCAGCCCCGGCGTCAGCTCGACGCGTGGCAGGAGTGGGCCAAGCAGCGCGGGGCAAAGGGCCTGGCCTACATCCTCGTCGGCCAGGACGGCGAGCTCGGCGGCCCCGTGGCCAAGAACTTGTCGGAGGCGGAGCGCGCCGGGATCGCCGCGCACGTCGGCGCGGAGCCAGGTGACTGCATCTTCTTCGGCGCCGGAGGGGTCAAGTCCACCCGTGCGCTCCTCGGTGCGGCCCGCGGTGAGATCGCGGACAAGCTCGGACTGATCGACCCGGAGGCGTGGGCGTTCACCTGGGTGGTCGACGCGCCCATGTTCGAGCCCGCCGACGACGCCACGGCCGCCGGTGACGTGGCGGTGGGCTCGGGGGCGTGGACCGCCGTGCACCACGCGTTCACCTCCCCCAAGCCGGAGCACCTGGACACCTTCGACACCGACCCGGGTTCGGCCCTGGCGTACGCCTACGACATCGTGTGCAACGGCAACGAGATCGGCGGCGGGTCCATCCGCATCCACCGCAAGGACGTCCAGGAGCGGGTGTTCGGAGTCATGGGAATCTCGCAGGAGGAGGCGCAGGAGAAGTTCGGCTTCCTCCTCGACGCCTTCTCCTACGGCGCGCCGCCGCACGGCGGCATCGCGTTCGGGTGGGACCGCATCTGTGCGCTGCTGGCCCGCACCGATTCCATCCGCGACGTCATCGCCTTCCCGAAGTCCGGCGGCGGTGTCGACCCGCTCACCGACGCTCCCGCGCCCATCACCACGCAGCAGCGCAAGGAGTCGGGAATCGACGCCAAGCCCGTGACCCGCGGTCAGGGGACCCAGGCGGAGCCCGCGTCAGCCGGGTAGCCGCCCGACCAGCCGCCTCGGCCTCAGAGGTGGAACGCCTCGAGCGCCGGGCGGCCGTCCATCCCCGCGTGGTCCAGGCCGAACAGCCGGGCGACGGTCGGTGCCACGTCGAGTGTGCGGACCGGGCGGTCGACGGTGCCGCCCCGACGCACGATCCGGTGCCCGCCGCCGACGAAGAACGGGATCCCCAGGGTGACCTCGTGCCCGTGGTTGCCGGGGATCGGGTTGGAGAACGGGGTGGGGTCGGAGAAGCGCCATCCGGGATGGCACGTGGCCACCAGGTCACCGCCGAGTCGACCCAGCGAGAGCTCGGCCGGATCGTAGAGTCGGTTGACCCCCGGCAGCGCGCCCACGACCTCACGCAGTCGCCGCAGCGAGGCGTCGCGCTCGTGAGCGGGACCGAGGTAGGCGAACGTGTCCGCCCCGCCGTTCTGGGCGATCCCGAAGCGCCCACGGATCGCGGCGTCCGCCTCGATCGCACCAGCCGCGCTGATCAGTCTCAGCGGCTCCGACCAGTCCATCCCGTGATCGGCCAGGACGATGACCACCGAGCGCTCCCAGCGGCCGGTCGAGCGGAGGAACTGCTCGAGGTCCCAGAGCTTGTGGTCGGAGTTGGCGACCGCCTGGTTGCGCGCCAGGCGGAGTGAGGTCCCGGACAGGTCCATGTGTCCGAAGCGGTCCATGTCGCCGAGGTTGACGAAGGTCATCCGGGGGGCGTGGTCGGTGATGGTCTGCTTGAGGGCCTCGATGGTGAACCAGTCGAGGGAGTGGTCGGTGATGGGGACGAGCGGGAACGGCGCCCACTGGACGCTCGCGCGCCCGCCGAACAGTCCGTGGAGGTAGTCCTTGCTCAGGACACTCGCGGTGGTCAGGCCCGCCTCGGTGCGGATCCGGTCGAGCACGGTCGGCGCCCGGAGATCGTCAGGCCGGTCGAGCGTCCTGTCGGTGCCGGCGGCGTGGTCCCAGATCGAGTTGGCGGGAACCCCGTTGCGCTCGGGCAGGACCCCGGTGACCATCGCCGCGTGATTGGGGAGCGTCTCGGCGATCATCACCGACGACGCGTCGGTGAACCTGGTCCCCTCCGAGGCCCACCGGTGCAGGGTGGGGGCCTGCACGGGGTTGAGTTCGTCGGGCCGCATGCCGTCGGTGACCAGGACGTAGACGTCGAGGTCGTCGGCGACCGGGCGCGTGGGAGTGGCCCAGACCGGAGCGGGGTCGGCGAGGAGGGTGACCCCCACCGCGCCCGCGGCGGCGACCACACCGGCCCCGGCCAGCGCCTCCCGGCG
>NZ_JAALEF010000160.1:0-2304 GCF_014145245.1 Dietzia sp. B44
TGGACGACCTCGACGGTCTCGACCTCCCCGGCGGGGGCACGGTGATCCTGCGCGGGAAGGGGGGCAAGGAGCGGGTGGTCCCGGTGGGGCGTCCGGCCTGCGATGCGGTCGGCGCCTACCTGGTGCGCGCCCGTCCCGCACTGGCGGTCCGGGGCGGCCCGGCGTTGTTCCTCAACGCCCGTGGCGGCCGTATCACCCGGCAGTCCCTGTGGAACGTGGTGGCCGCCGCCGCGGAGCGGGCGTCGGTCGGCACCGACGTCTCGCCGCACTCCTTCCGCCACTCCTTCGCGACCCACTTGTTGGACGGCGGCGCGGACATCCGGGTGGTCCAGGAGCTGTTGGGGCACGCCTCGGTGACCACGACGCAGGTCTACACCCTCGTCACCGTCGACACGCTCCGCGAGGTCTGGGCCGAGTGCCACCCCCGGGCACGGTAACGTGACCGGGGACCGGCCTGAGCGCAGGTGACGACGCAGCGAGAGGAGACGCGGGTGGCGCAGGACTCTGGGACCATGGATCCCGCACTGTTCTCCCGCGCGGAACTGCTCGGCGCCGACGACCCGGCGGCCGGCGAGGGCTTCTCGGCGATCCCCGAACCGCAGCCGCTCACCTCGCACGGTCCCGCCATGGTGCTCTCGATGTGCAACCAGAAGGGCGGGGTCGGCAAGACCACCAGCACGATCAACCTGGCCGCCGCCCTCGCGGAGTACGGCCGCCGGGTCCTCGTCGTGGACCTCGACCCCCAGGGTGCGCTGTCGGCGGGCCTGGGCATCCCGCACCACCAGCTGGATCTGACGGTCTACAACCTCCTGGTGGACAACACCGTGTCGACGGAGGAGGTGCTCGTCCGGACCCGGGTGGAGGGGGTGGACCTCATCCCCGCCAACATCGACCTGTCCGCCGCGGAGATCCAACTGGTCAACGAGGTGGGGCGCGAACAGGCTCTGGGCCGCGCGCTGTACCCGGTGCTCGACCGCTACGACTACGTCCTGATCGACTGCCAGCCGTCACTGGGGCTGCTCACCGTCAACGCACTGGCCTGTTCGGACGGCGTGTTGATCCCGATGGAGTGCGAGTACTTCTCGCTGCGTGGGCTCGCCCTGTTGACGGACACCATCGACAAGGTCCGCGACCGGATCAACCCGCGTCTGCACCTGACCGGGATCCTGATCACGATGTTCGACCGCCGGACGGTCCATGCCCGCGACGTCCTCGGCCGCGTCGTCGAGGTGTTCGGTGACCAGGTCTTCGACACCCTCGTCACCCGGACGGTCCGGTTCCCGGAGACCACCGTCGCCGGTGAACCCATCACCACGTGGGCGCCCAGATCTGCGGGTGCGCAGGCCTACCGGGCGCTGGCTCGCGAGGTCATCCAGCGCGGCAGGTGAGCGGTCCGGTGACCGGGGTCGGGCACCCGCCGGGGGACGACGCCACCGAGGTACCCGATCCGCGTGCGTTCACAGTCCACCTGACCAACTTCACCGGCCCGTTCGACCTGCTCCTGAAGTTGATCGATTCGCGTCGCCTCGACGTGACCGAGGTCGCCCTCCACTCGGTGACCGACGAGTTCATCGCCCACGCCCGCGAGTTGGGCCGGGAGGCGGGCCTCGAGGAGGTCACCGAGTTCCTGGTGGTGGCGGCCACGCTGCTCGACCTCAAGACCGCACGACTCGTGCCGTCCGGTGAGGTCCAGGACCTGGAGGATCTGGCCCTGCTCCAGGCGCGGGACCTGCTCTTCGCCCGGCTCCTGCAGTTCCGGGCGTTCCGCCAGGTGGCCGAGCTGTTCGCCGAGCTCGACAGGACCGCCCGCCACTCCCACCCGCGGACGGCGGGTCCGGACGAGGAGTTCCTGGACCTGCTGCCCGAGGTGGAGCTGGGCGTCGACGTGGAACAGTTCGCCACCATCGCCGCCGTGGCGTTCCGACCCCGGCCGGTGGAGGAGGTGGGGGTCTCGCACGTGCACACCCCGGCCGTGTCCGTCCCCGAGCAGGCCGCCCGCGTCCTGGAGTTGCTGAGGTTCCGGGGCCGGGGCCAGTGGGTCGACTTCCGGGAGCTGGTCTCCGGGTGCGGAGACTCCCTCGTCGTCGTGGCCAGGTTTCTCGCCCTGTTGGAGTTGTACAGGGCGCGCGCCGTGGCGCTCGCCCAGGACGAGGCGCTCGGTGACCTGTTGGTGAGTTGGACGGGCGAGGAGGCCGCCGAGGTGACACGCGGGAGGGACGAATGGACGTGAGGGAGGGCGACGACATGCGTGCGATGGGGCCGGACGGGGACGACGACGAGCTCGACGAGCCCGGGGCCCCGCCG
>NZ_JAALEF010000014.1:0-3760 GCF_014145245.1 Dietzia sp. B44
CGGTACTGATCCGCGGACGGGACTGATCCGCGGGCGGTGCTGATCCGCGGGCGGGACCGCCGGGAGGCCCCGGTCGGTCTGGGTAGGCTGAACCGCGCACGTCGCGTCGATCGACCACCGGAGGCCATGGTGACCCTGCTCTTCCCCGACTACCGCCCCTCCTGGGAGACCGACGACCACCGGCTCCTGCGCGAGCACGCCCGCGCCTTCTTCGCCAAGGAGATGACGCCCAACCAGGAGAAGTGGGCCCGGCAGAAGCACGTGGACCGCGAGACCTGGCTGCGCACCGGCGAGGCCGGGCTGATCTGCCTCGACGTGGCCGAGGAGTTCGGCGGCCAGGGCGGGGACCCGGGCATGGAGTACCTCGTCACCGAGGAACTCGTCTACTCGGGGGACACGGCGTTCGGCATGGGGGTCGGATCGACCATCACCCCCCACTACGTGGCCAACTACGCCACCGACGAGCAGAAGCGGGAGTGGCTGCCCAGGTTGTGCTCCGGTCAGTGGATCTCCGCGATCGCCATGAGCGAGCCCGGTGCCGGTTCGGACCTGCAGGGCGTCCGCACCACCGCGCGGCGTGACGGTGACCAGTACGTCATCAACGGCTCCAAGACCTTCATCTCCAACGGTGGCTCCGCCGACTTCGTGGTGGTGGCGGCCAAGACCGACCTCGACGCAGGCCACAAGGGCATGGCGCTGTTCGCCGTGGAGGCCGACACCCCCGGTTTCGAGCGGGGCCGCGTGCTGGAGAAGATGGGCCGTCACGGCGCCGACACCGCGGAGCTGTTCTTCAACGACATGCGTGTGCCCGCCGCCAACCTCCTCGGCGGCGAGGAGGGGCAGGGCTTCTACCAGCTCATGAACCAGCTCCCGCGCGAGCGCCTGGCGATCGCGGTGGACGCCCTGGCGATGGCCGAGGCCGCCGTGGTGGAGACCCTCGCCTACACCCGTGAGCGGCAGGCCTTCGGCAAGCCGATCCTCGACTTCCAGAACACGCGGTTCGAGCTGGCGGCGTGCAAGACCTCCGTCATGGCCACCCGCACCTTCATCGACCACTGCATCTCCCGCGAGATCGCCGGCGAGCTGGACGCCGTGACCGCCTCGATGGCCAAGCTCCAGGCCACCGACATGCTCGACGACGTGGTGGACCGCTGCCTCCAGCTGTTCGGGGGCTACGGCTACATGATGGAGTACCCCATCGCGCAGAAGTTCGCCGCCGCCCGCGTCATGCGGATCTACGGCGGCACCAACGAGATCATGAAGGAGGTCATCGGCCGGGCGCTGTGACCCGCCGCGCGTGGGCGTCGAGCGGCTACTATCGACAGTCGTCGATACATTCTGCCGGGGGAGCCACCGTGACCGATCGTCCGTCCGTCCTCTTCGTCTGCGTCCACAACGCGGGCCGCTCACAGATGGCCGCGGCCTACACCGAGCACCTGTCCGGAGGCGCGGTGGAGGTCCGCTCGGCCGGGTCGGCGCCGGCGGACTCGATCAACCCGGCCGTCGCCGAGGCGATGGCGGAGGACGGCATCGACATCTCGGCGGCCACGCCGAAGGTCCTCACCACCGAGGCGGTGCGGTCGAGCGACGTGTGCATCACCATGGGCTGCGGTGACGTCTGCCCGGTCTTCCCGGGCAAGCGGTACCTGGACTGGACCCTCGACGACCCCGCCGGTCAGGGTGTCGACGCGGTCAGGCCCATCCGAGACGAGATCAGGCGCCGGGTGACCGGACTCCTCGCCGAGCTCGGCGTGCGCCCGGTCTAGCGTCCGCGCAGGATCTCGGTGAGCTGACGGACGGTGGGCACCTTCCCTCCCAGGACGAGGTCGTCGTCGACCACCAGCCCGGGTGTCTTCATCAGTCCGTAGCCGGCGATCTCGCCGACGTCGGTGACCTCGACGATCTCCGCGTCCTCGCCCAGCGCTGCCAGGGCCTCCCTCGTGCGGGTGACGAGGGTGTGGCAGTTGCGGCAGCCGGGCCCGAGCACCTTGACGATCATGGTTCCTCCTGCATCCGGGGTCAGGCGATCACGTTGAACAGTAGGCCGATGGCGAGGATGCCGGCCGCCACGACGGCGAAGAACAGTGCGAGCAGTGGTGGCCTCATGACCCGCCTGAGCATGATCGCCTGGGGGATGGACAGCGCGATCGAGCTCATGATGAACGCCATGACGGTGCCCAGGCTCATGCCCTTGGCCCACAGTGCCTCGGCGATCGGCACGACCCCGGCTCCGTTGACGTAGAGCGGGATCCCCGCGAGGGTGGCCACGAACACCGCCAGCGGGTTGTCCGGGCCCGCCCAGCGGAGGAAGAAGTCCTCGGGGACCCATCCGTGGATCACCGCGCCGACGCCGACGCCCACCACCACCCAGATCCACACGCTACGGAGGATGTCGCGGGATTCGCCGAGAGCGGCGTCCACCCGTTCGCGCAGCGAGGGCACGTGGCCGTCCGCGCGGAGTACGGCGACGCGGGTGGTGAAGACGACGTCGTCGACCCACCTGTCGAGCCGGAACCGGGACAGGGCCCATCCCGCGACGAAGGCGATGGCGGCGCCGGCGCCGACGTAGGCGGCGGCGATGTGCCACCCGAACATCTCGCCGATCATGATGGCCGCGATCTCGCTGATGAGCGGGGAGGCGATCAGGAGGGTGAGGGTGACCGAGAGCGGGATACCCGCGGCCACGAAGCCGATGAACAGTGGGATCGAGCTGCAGGAGCAGAAGGGGGTCACCACGCCGAGCACGATGGCCAGCGTGAGGCCGACGAACAGCCCCCGGCCCTCGAGCCAGTCCCGCGCGCGGTCGAGGTCGAGGCTCGCCCGGAGCATGCCCACCAGGAACATCAGCCCGAGGAGCAGGAGGACGATCTTGATGGTGTCGTAGAGGAAGAAGTGCACGGCACTGATCGCGCGGTCGGCGAGGTCGAGTCCGAGCCAGCCGACGGCCGCGTCCCAGAACCACTCGTTGGCCACCCACAGGGCCACCCAGGACACCGCGGTCAGCGCGAGCGCCGCCACGAGCCGACGATGCTCACGGGCACCGGTGTCGGTGTCCGGGGCGTCGTTCCCCGGGCCGGACGGGCCGGTCGCGGAGGCGGGCAACGAGGTCATACCTCCACTGTAGGATTGGTATCGATGAGTGTCGATAGGAACTGTTCAGGGGGTGGCGAGAGGGGGTCGGGCAGGGTGAGGGACGTCGTGGTGATCGGAGGCGGCCAGGCCGGCCTGGCCGCCGGTTTCCATCTCACCCGCGCCGGCGCGGACTTCGAGATCCTCGACGCGTCCGACGGGCCGGGGGGTGCGTGGCCGCACACCTGGCCCTCGCTGCGACTGTTCTCGCCCGCCGACTACTCGTCCCTCCCGGGTCGCCGGATGCACCGGACGGACGACGGCAACCCCGACGCGGCCCACGTGGTGGAGTATCTGCGCGGGTACGAGGAGTACTACGGGCTGCCCGTCCGGCGCGGGGTCCGGATCGTGGCCGTGGAGCGGGACGATCCGGACGGGTTCGTCGTCCGTGCCGCCGACGGCCGCCGGTGGCGTGCTCGCGCGGTGATCAGTGCCACCGGGACGTGGTCGAGGCCGTTCGTGCCGACCTGTCCGGGCGTCGGGGGTTTCCGGGGCCACCAGATCCACAGCGCCGGCTACCGGGGTCCGGAGCCGTTCGGCGGCCGGCGCGTCGTGGTGGTGGGCGGTGCGAACTCGGGCGCGCAGATCGCCGCCGACCTCGCCGGACATCTGCAGCAGAGCGACGGCGAAA
>NZ_JAALEF010000161.1:0-1626 GCF_014145245.1 Dietzia sp. B44
GTGCCCGACGTGTGCCCGATCTGCGCCGATGAGCGCCAGTTCGTCCCCGCCGGCGGCCAGCGGTGGACCGACCCCGAGGCGTCGGCCGCGCGCGGCGCGCGCATCGAGTTCATGGAGCGCGAGGCGGACGTGATCAACCTGGTCCACCGGGACTGTCCCGGGATCGGGCAGAAGCCGGCGCTCATCCGCACCGACCACGGGAACGTGATGGTCGAGGCGCCGAACCACATCAGCGAGGAGGCCGTCGCGGCGGTGCGCGGATGGGGTGGCATCTCCGCCCTCATCGCCTCCCACCCGCACATGTACGGGGTCCAGTCACTGTGGTCGGCCGCCTTCGACGACGCCCCGGTCTACGTCTCCGCACCGGACGAGCACTGGCTCGGTCTGCGGCCCCGCAACACCGTGGTGTGGGGCGGCGGCCACCCGGGTGAGGAGATCGAGATCCTGCCGGGGGTCCGGGCCTCACAGCCCGGCGGCCACTTCCCCGGCAGCGCGGTGGTCCACTGGACCGCGCGCGACGGCCGGGGGGTGCTGTTCACGGGCGACACCATCGGCACCGTCGCCGATCCGCGCTGGGTCACGTTCATGCGTTCGTTCCCCAACTGGATGCCCCTGTCCGGCGCGGTGGTCCGGCGCATCGCCGAGCACGTCTCGCGCTACCACGTCGACCGGATCTACGCGAACTTCGGCGGCTGCGTCCCCCGCGACGCCGGCGCCGCCGTCCAACGCTCGGCCGAGCGGTACGCCAGGTGGGTCGACGGCGAGTACGACCACCTGACCTGACAACCACGTCGGCGGCCCGGACGACGCCATGACCGCCGATATGTGTCGGGGCGCGGCGCTAGCATCTCCTCGTGGAGTTCCACCCGGAAGGCCTGATCCTCAGCCTCGCGGTGCTCGCCCCGTCTCTCCTGTTGGCGCGTTTCCCCCCTCGGGAGCCGCTTCCGCGGTCGTCGGTGCCCGGCCCGGTGCGCTGGACCGAGCGCGCCGGCCAGGTCCTGTGCCTGGTGGTTCCGGCGGTGGGCGCCTCGGGCACAATCGTCTGGTGGTGGGGTGTTCCCGCGATCTCCGCGCTGGCCGCCTACTACGCCCTGTGGGCCCGGTATCTGGCGACGGGTCGCCACGCCGGGTCCCTGTACTGGTGGCGCCGCGTGCCCGCCCCGATGGCGATCCTGCCGGTGATGGTGTTCCTCACCGCCGCGGGCTGGCTGAGCAGTCCGTGGATCGCGGCGGCTGCCGTCGTACTCGCCCTGGGGCATCTCCCGGTGTCCCTGAGCGCGGCGCGGGCTGTGCGGGAGGCCGTGTGAGCGACACGGGGGTGGAGTTGTGGTGGCTGCCGGTCGGTGCCGGTGGGCACGTCGCGATCCATACGAGCCGCTGGTGGGAGTCGTATCACGCGCGTCGCGAACACCGCCCCGGACGGCCGCTGTTCCACGCCGCGCTGGAGGTCTTCACCGAGCGCGGCCCTCATGTCGTCGAGATGGCGCCGGCCTGGGGGCCGCTCAGCGGATCGAGCGGGGTCGTGGCGACCGGCCCGGTGGGTCTGCGCTGGCTGGGGCGGTCGCGCCTGTTCCGCTACGAGGTCCGCTGCCTGCCCGGGGGCGAGATCCCCGATCGCGCGTGGGC
>NZ_JAALEF010000162.1:0-2797 GCF_014145245.1 Dietzia sp. B44
CCACCGTGGCCGCGAGCATCCCCGCGGTCAGCGACTCGGCGGTCGCCAGGGTCCACCCGCGCCCGCCGAGTGCGGCCACCGCGGCCGCGGCACCCGGATCGGGGAGATCAGCGGAGGTCATGGCAACCCGGGCCGGGGGGCTCAGTGCCCGGCCCTGGCGGCCTGACGCGCCTTCACCAGGTAATCGATACCCGTGTAGACGGTCAGGACCAGCGCCACGCCGATCACGGCCCATTCGACGGGCCAGACCCAGTGCGGTAGCGGGAGGATCAGCATGCCCAGCCCCAGGGTCTGGGTCACGGTCTTGAGCTTGCCACCCTTACTGGCCGCCACCACGTGGTCGACGCCGAACAGACGCCAGAGGGTGATCCCCACCTCGCGGACGAGGATCACGATCGTCACCCACCAGAACAGCTCGTGGACCAGGGACAGCGAGATCATCGCCGCCGCCATGAGCGCCTTGTCCGCGATCGGGTCGGCGATCTTGCCGAAGTCCGTCACCAGACCCAGCCGCCGGGCGAGGTACCCGTCCACGTAGTCGGTCGCCATCGCGAACACGAAGACGACGAACGCACCCACCCGCCACCACGGGTCCTGCGCGTCGGCCACGAAGAACAGGACCACGAACACCGGGACCAACACGATCCGCAGGACGGTGAGCACGTTGGCGATGTTGAGTACGGGGACCTCGGCGCCGGGGCGTCCGTCATCGGTGATGGGAAGTGTCACCCCCTCACCTTAGCGAGACCCGGCCGAATACCCTTGATCCGACAACACCCCCGCAGCGACCAGGAAGGACCACACCGATGCCGCTCTTCGCAGTCGACTACCGGTACGAGCCCGAGCAGACCGATGACCGGGAGGCCAACAAGCCCGCCCATCGCGAGTGGCTCTCCGCCCGGGTCGACGCGGGATCGATCCGGTCGGTGGGTCCGTACACGGACGGTTCGGGCGCCCTGCTCGTCGTCGAGGCCGCCGATTCCGACACCGCCCGCGCACTGGTGGCGGAGGACCCCCACTGTCTGCGCGGAATGGTCTCCGAGGTCACCGTCCGGGAGTGGATGCCGGTGTACGGCGCGCTGGCCTGAGACCGCGCGGTTCAGCCCACCGGCGCCTCGTCCAGGTTCTCGCTCCCGGCAGGCAGGTCTCCCGGGTCCTCCTCGGGCGGGGTGCCGCCCTTGATCATCCAGATGACCGACCCCAGCTCCTCCGGCTTGACCAGCACGTCGCGGGCCTTCGAGCCCTCCGAGGGTCCGACGATGTCGCGGGACTCCATCAGGTCCATGAGCCGACCCGCCTTGGCGAACCCGACGCGGAGCTTGCGCTGCAGCATCGAGGTGGACCCGAACTGGCTGGAGACCACGAGCTCGACGGCCGCGAGCAGGTCGTCGAGGTCGTCCCCGATGTCGCCGTCGATGTCCTTCTTGGACTCCTCCTTGGCGGCGGTGACGGTGTCGTCGTAGTCGGGCTCCGCCTGGTTCTTGGCGTAGTCCACGACCTCGTGGATCTCCTCGTCGGTGATGAACGCACCCTGCATACGGACGGGTCGCGACGCCCCCATCGGGATGAAGAGACCGTCACCCATCCCGATCAGCTTCTCCGCCCCCGCCTGGTCCAGGATGACCCGCGAGTCGGTGAGCGAGGACGTGGCGAAGGCCAGACGCGACGGCACGTTGGTCTTGATGAGGCCCGTGACCACGTCGACGGACGGACGCTGCGTGGCCAGCACCAGGTGGATCCCGGCGGCACGGGCCTTCTGGGTGATCCGCACGATCGCGTCCTCGATGTCACGCGGCGCGGTCATCATGAGGTCGGCGAGTTCGTCCACCACCGCGACGATGTACGGATACGGGCGGTACACCCGTTCGCTGCCGGGCGGGGTCGTGATGGCACCGGACTTGACCCGTTCGTTGAAATCGGTGATGTGGCGCACGCGGGTGGACTTCATGTCCTGGTAGCGCTGTTCCATCTCCTCGACCAGCCACGCCAGCGCGGCGGCCGCCTTCTTGGGCTGCGTGATGATCGGGGTGATCAGGTGTGGGATCCCCTCGTACGGCGTCAGCTCGACCATCTTGGGATCCACGAGGATCAGGCGCACCTCGTCCGGTGTCGCGCGGGTGAGCAACGACACGAGCATCGAGTTGACGAAGCTGGACTTACCCGATCCGGTCGAGCCGGCCACCAGGAGGTGCGGCATCTTGGACAGGTCGGCGGTGACGAAGTCCCCCTCGATGTCCTTGCCCAGTCCGATGAGCATCGGGTTGTGCTTGGTGGCGGTCTTGGGGTCGGTGAGCACGTCGGCGAGCCTCACCAGCTCCCGGTCGAGGTTGGGGACCTCGATGCCCACCGCGGACTTGCCGGGGATCGGGGCGAGGAGACGGACGTTGTCCGTGGCCACCGCGTAGGCGATGTTCCGGTGCAGCGCCGTGATCTTCTCGACCTTGACGCCGGGGCCGAGCTCGACCTCGTAGCGCGTGACCGTCGGCCCGCGGGTGAACCCGGTGACCGCGGCGTCGATCTTGAACTGCTCGAGGACGCCCTGGATGGCGTCGATCATCTGGTCGTTGGACTCGCTGCGCTCCTTGGGCGGGTCCCCCGCGGTCAGCAGGCTGACGGGCGGCAGGGTGTACTCGACGCCGTTGAGCAGTTGCTTCTGGGAGTCGAGGCGCTCGACATCGCTGTCCGCCGCGGTGTGGGTGGACGGGGTGTTGGTCTGCGGCACCTCGGTCGTGCCGCCGGCTCCGCGCGCCTCCGCCGGGCGGACGGTGGCCCCGTTCGTGGCGTCCCCGACCGGCGC
>NZ_JAALEF010000163.1:0-9156 GCF_014145245.1 Dietzia sp. B44
CGGCGGCGGCCCGGGCGGGCACCGATCAGGCCGCGCTTCGCCACGTCACCATCAAGAGCCCGGCCGCCCTGGGCATCCGGCAGACCCTCGACACGCCCCTCGAGGTCTTCCGCGGGTCCGCGCGGGAGGCGGCGCTGGAGTTCCCCCGCACCTCCAACGCCTCCGTGGCGCTCGCGCTCGCGACGCTCGGCCTGGACCGCGTGGAGGCGATCGTGGTGGCCGACCCCGGGGTGCAGCGCACCCGACACGTGGTGGAGTGGGAGTCCCCGGTGGGCCGCTACGACATGCGTTTCGAGAACGCGGTGGACCCGGACTCCGGTGGCCGCACCTCGGCGATCACGGCATGGTCGGTGGCCGGGGTCCTCACCTCGATCAGGGCCGGGGCCGGGCCCGGGGTGGTGGTCGTGGCTGCGGCCCGACCGGTGGAGGGTGCGCGGGTGACGCCATAGCGTGGAAGGACCAGCCGCCACGAAAGGTGTCCCATGACCCACGCACGGCCCTCCGACCCCGATCCGAGTCAGAGCCCCGATCTCGACAGCGGCGGTTCACCCGACGGACCGCAGACCCCGGACTCCGATTCCACGTCGATGCAGTCGGACAGCGCCACGGAGAAGCAGAGCCCGACGCAACGGCAGAGCCCCACCCCGTCCCCGTCCAAGAAGGGGGCATACATCCCGATCGTCGTCATCGTCGTCCTCGTCCTCCTCCTGGTCATCGGGCTCGTGGGCTACGCAGTGACGGTCTGACCCGTGTCCGCCGCGTTCGACACCGTGATCATCGGAGGGGGCAACGCCGGGGTCTCCCTGGCGGCCCGCCTGCGCCGGGACGGTCGGCAGAACATCGCTCTGGTCGACCCGAGTCCCGTGCACCGGTACCGGCCGATGCTCAACTACGCCGCCACCGGCCTGGCACCGATGAGGCGGTACGAACGCGCGATGACGGACGTCGTCCCCGCCGGCGTCCACCTGCTCCCCCACCTGGCCGGACGGGTCGACACGGACGCCCGCACCGTCACCCTCGGTCCGCGCGAGGAGGGTCCCACGATCACCTACGGGGACCTGGTCGTGTGCCCCGGTCTGACCGCGCGGTGGGACGCGATCCCCGGGCTGGACAAGGCCTACGTCGCCGGATGGGCGGCCTCGGCCCACGTGCCCGAGTACGCGGGTCGCGCGTGCGCCGCGCTGGTCCGCCTGCGCGAGGGGACCGTGGTGTTCTCGGTGCCACCCGAACCCGCCTCCTGCGGCGGGACCGTGCTCAAGGCCATGTTCCTGGCGTGCGACCGCTGGCGGCGCGAGAAGGTGCTCGATCGTATCGACGTGCACCTGGTGACCCCGTTCCGCGGACTCCTCGGACTCGAACCGTGCGACTCGCGGGTGCAGCCGTACCTCCGGGAGTACGGCATCACCGTCCACGAGGGATCCGAGGTCGCCGCCGTGGATCACCAGGCCCGCACCGTCACACTCGACGGCCCGGTCCCCACCACGATCGAGGACGTCGACCTGGCCTACGTCACCCCTCTGAGCCGCGCGCCGAAGTTCATCGCCGACGCCGGGTTGTCCGACGGCGGTGTCGCCGGGCTGGTCGAGGTGGACCCCCGGACCCTGCGCCACGCGCGCCTCGACTCGGTCTGGGGCCTGGGCGACGCCGCGACCGTCGACACCCGTCCGTCCGGAGGGGCGCTGAGACCGCAGGTGGCGGTGGTCGCCGACAACCTGCGCGCGGCCCGGGACGGCGGACCCGGCACGCGGTACGACGGCTACACGATCATCCCGATCGCCGTGAGCCGCGACCGGCTGATGCTGGTCGAGCACGACCGGGACGGTCGGCCCGCACCGTCGGTGCGCGGGATCGACCTGACCGTGCCCAGACGCTCGACCTACGCGTTCGACCGGTATCTGCAGCCGGTGGTCTACTTCCGGAAGCTGCTCCGCGGGCGGGTCTGAGAGCAGGTCAGTCCCGCGACACGGTCCCGGCCCCGGACCCGGACCCGGACCCGGCCCCGGACCCCGCCCCGGCACACAGTGCGGCCTCGATCATGTCGTAGAGGTGCGCCACGACGTCCTCGAACCGCGCGTTGACCACGGTGTTCCGGGCGTCCCGGCGGTCCTCGTAGACCGCCAGCGCCCCGGTGAACATCTGGGTGGCCAGGTCGATGCGTTCGAACGCCACCCGCCGCGGCAGGTGGGAGAGCACGTCGATCAGCCGCACCACCACGTCGTCGGTCGCCGTCCGCAGATCCGCCTCGGGGATGCCCGGCGCCATGACCGGCCCGACCCGCTGCAGGAACCGTGCGTAGTGCGTGGCCTCGGGGTGGGCGCGCAGGAGCTCGACGATCGGTTCGAACAGCACCCCGACGAGGGTGTGCAGGTCGTAGCCCAGACCCTGCTCGTCGGCCGCGGCCAGCCGCGCCTTCCGGGCGGAGTCCAGGGAGATGATCCGGCGTCGCAACACCTGCAGGATCAACCCGTCGCGGCTGCCGAAGTGGTACTGGACGGCCGAGTTGTTGCGTTGACCGGCCGCCGTCGCGACGTCGCGCATCGAGACGTCGTCCAGCCCCCGCTCGCTGATCATCTTCTCGGCGACCTCGATCATCGCCGTCTTGGCGTCCTTGGCGTCGCGGGAATCGCCGGCCTCCTCGGGCATCTCGGCCACGTCGGCTGCGCTCCCCTCGGCTGAGGTCTCATCAGATCTTCGCTGCACCGGGACTCCACTTCCGACCTGCCGCCTCGCCCAGCTGATTGAAACTGAGCACCGTCAGGAATAGTACGACCGCCGGGACGCCGACGAGATACGGGTATCGCTGGAAATCGGCCTGACCGGCACTGATCATGTTGCCCCATGTCGGTTCCGGCCGGGGAATGCTCAGCCCCAGGTAGCTCAGCGACGCCTCGGCCACGATCAACACGGCGACGAGCATGAAGCTGTACGAGAAGACCGGTTGGACGATGTTCGGGGTGACCTCCCGCAGCATGATCCGCAGTTCACCCGCCCCGAGCGACCTCGCCGCGGTGACGAACTCCCGGCCGGCGAAGCTCATCGCGTTGGCCCGGACGAGCCGGGCGTAGGCCGGGACAACCATGATCCCGAGGGCGAGGGTGATGTTGGGCAGTGTCGGGTCGAGCACGGTGACGATCGCGATGAGCAGGATGAGCGACGGGAACGCCAGCAGGGTGTCGGTGATGATGGAGACGATGCGATCGGTCCACCCACCCCGGTAGCCGGCCACCAGCCCGAGCGCGCCACCGACGAGGGCCCCGACCAGGACTCCGCCGATACCCACGACGAGGGAGACCCGGGCGCCGTAGAGCAGGCCTCCCAGGATGTCCAGGCCCTGTCCGTCCGTCCCGAGGGGATGGTCGGACAGCAGGTCGGGGGCGAGGGTCGACGGCGTCATCAGCGCGAGGGACGGGTCGCGCGCCTCGGCCAGCGGCAGGAAGTCCACGAACAGTGCGCCCAGGACGATGAGGACGGTCCAGGCCAGGGCGAGCGCGGTGCCGAGTCCGGACAACCGGGGCATCCTCGGACGGCGGCGTGCCGGGGTGGCGGCGGCCACGGTGGGATCGGCGACGACGCCGGGGCCCGCGACGGGCCCGGAGGCAGCGCGGGTGGAGGCAGCCCGGGTGGGATCGGGGCGGCTGGAATCGGGGCGGGTCGGGTCGGTGTCAGCCACGGCGGATCCTCGGGTCGATGAGTGCGTACGTGACGTCGACGGTCATGTTGACCAGGACGTAGAACACGGCGATCACGATCACCCCGCCGAGTACGACCGGCAGATTGTCGTTCTGGACGGCGTCGACGATCATGCTGCCCATGCCGGGGAGGTTGAACAGCCGCTCGACCACCACCGTCCCGCCGATGAGTCGGCCCAGACTGATCCCGGCCAGGGTGATGATGGAGACCGTGGACGGCCGCAGCGCCTCCGCGACCAGGACGTGCCGGGTGGGCATGCCCTTGGCGCGGGCCGAGAGGACGAAGTCCTGCTGGAGGGTGGAGATCATGTCGGTCCGCAGGACGCGGGTGAAGATCGCGACCTCCATCAGGGCGAGGGTGATGGCCGGCAGGGCGATGCTCCGCAGGTTCTCCCCCAGTCCGTCGGCCAGCGGCACGTAGCCCTGCCGCGGGAACTCGGGGAGGAACAGGGCCAGCAGGGCCAGTACCGCGCCCACCGCGACGCCGCCGATCAGGGCCCGGCCCCACATCACCCCGGGTGACCCGGGACCGCCGCGCCTGCCGAGCGGGGACAGCGCCACCGCGAGGCCGATCACCACCGCCGCGCCGAGGATCAACTGCTGCGCCAACGAGTGGTTGAAGACCAACAGGTAGATCAGCAGCAGGCCGGCCACGAAGCTGGGGACCGAGATGAACGCGAACGCCACGATCGAGGCCACCTGGTCGAACACCCCACCGCGCCGGTAGGCCGACCACACGGCGACGGGCACCGCGATCGCCAGCGAGAGGATGATCGACAGGAACGCGAGCTGCATGGTGACCGGCAGCGCGTTGCCGATCAGCTCCACCACGGACTGGTTGGGCGGGACCAGTGAGTTCCCGAGGTCGCCGGAGGCCACCCCTCCGACCCAGTCGGTGAACCGGGTCCACACGGGATCGTCCAGTCCCAGTTCCTCCCTCGCCAGCTGGTATTGCTCCGCGGTGGCTCCCGGGCCGACGGCCGAGGCCGCGGAGTCGCCCGGGACCGCCTCCATGAGGAAGAACGCGCCGGTCGCGGCGAGTACGACGACGACGACCGCGTGCAGAGCGCGTTCGCCAATGAACCTGAGCACGTAGTGACCCTTCGATTGAGACACCGCCTGAGGCGGTTTCTTACTCGTCTTGACGTAGCCACCATATGCCGTGATACTCGTCACAGCAAGACGGATTAAGTAGATGACTTAGACCGGACCATCACCCCGAGGAGGCCGTCATCGCCGCCGCACCACCCCGCAGACCCGTGTCGTCGAACGACCGGGACGACCTGCTGCTCGAGGTCCGGGATCTCCGCACCCACATCGACACCCCCTCCGGGCGCATCACGCCCGTCGACGGGGTCGACATCTCCCTGCGCCGCGGCGAGACCATCGGCATCGTCGGCGAGTCCGGCTCCGGCAAGTCGATGCTCGTCCGCTCGATCATGGGCATCGCCCCCACCACCGCCCGGGTGGATCCCGCCTCGACGGTCCGTTTCGACGGCCGCGACGTCCTGGCCCTGTCCCAGCGCGAGGCACAGAAGTTCTGGGGACGCGAGATCGCGATGGTCTTCCAGGACCCGCTCACCTCGCTCAACCCCATCCGGACCATCGGTCGGCAGATCATCGACCCGCTGCGGCACCATCTGGGACTGGGTCGCCGGGAGGCGGCCGACCGCGCGGTCGAGCTCCTCGAGCGGGTCCGGATCCCCTCTCCCCGCGCCCGCCTCACCGAGTACCCCCACCAGCTCTCCGGCGGCATGCGCCAACGCGTCGGGATCGCCATCGCCCTGTCCTGCTCGCCCAAGCTGCTCATCGCCGACGAGCCCACCACCGCGCTCGACGTGACGGTGCAGCACGAGATCCTCGACCTCCTCCACGGGCTGCAGGCCGACGGGGACATGGCGATGATCCTGGTCAGCCACGACCTCGCCGTGGTCTCGCAGCACACCGACCGGATCGGGGTCATGTACGCCGGTCGGTTCCTCGAGGTGGGCGACACCCGGGCGCTGCTCGACGAACCCGCGCACCCCTACACCGGCGCACTGCTGGACTCGATCCCGCGGCCGGACCTGCCTCCGCACACCCGGCTCACCGTGATCGAGGGGCGCCCGCCGAACCTGCGGGAGATGCCGCCGGGATGCCGGTTCGCCCCGAGATGCCCCCGCGTGGCGGACGACTGCCTCGTCGTCGACCCCCCTCTCGAGGACCTCGCCACGGCCTCCACCTCCCACCCCACGGCGACCACCGTCCACCGCGTCGGATGTCTCCACCCCACCGTCCCCGTCCACCACCGCACCAGCAGCGAGGCCTCATGACCGGCTCCAGTCAGCACGTCGCCGACGCGCCCACCCCGCCGGACGCGGGACGGCCCGGGGACGCCAAGCTCGTCGTCGATCACGTGACCGTCGAGTACCACACCCGCAAGGGGACGGTCCACGCCGTCTCGGACGTCTCCCTCGAGGTCCCCCAGGGCAGGACGCTGGCTCTGGTCGGCGAGTCCGGCTGCGGCAAGTCCAGCCTCGGCCGGGCGCTGCTCCAGCTCCCCCGTCCCACCTCCGGGCGGGTGATGGTCGACGAGACCGACCTGTGCTCGCTCTCCGGGGCCTCCCTCACCCGGGCCCGGAAGCTGATCCAGATGGTGTTCCAGGACCCCGTCTCGTCGCTCAATCCCCGCCGCAGGGTCCGGGACATCGTGGCGGAGGGCCTGGAGATCCAGGGCGTCGACGGCGGCCGGGAGGAGATCCGGCGCCGGGTCGACGCGGCCCTCGAGGCGGTGGGCCTGGACCCCGACCACGCCGGTGGCCGGCGCCCGTCCGAATTCTCGGGCGGCCAGTGCCAACGCATCGCGCTGGCCCGGGCACTGGTGCTCGAGCCCGAGGTGCTGGTGTGCGACGAGCCGGTCTCCGCGCTCGACGTCTCCGTGCAGGCGCAGATCCTCAATCTGCTCGAGGAGATGAAGGAGCGCTACCGGCTGACGATGGTCTTCATCTCCCACGACCTGTCGGTGGTGCACAACATCGCCGACCAGGTGGCCGTGATGTACCTCGGCACGGTGTGCGAGGTCGCCGACACCTCCTCCCTCTACCGCGCGCCCGCCCACCCGTACACGATGCTGCTCATCTCGTCGGCCCCCACACTCGGCGGCACCCTCGCGGACACGCTCGGCGAGTCGCCGATCACCGCCACGAGTTCGGAGCTGCCCTCCCCGCTCGACCCCCCGTCCGGTTGCCGCTTCCGTACCCGGTGCCCCCGGGCCACCGAGATCTGCGCAGCCGAACGCCCACAGCTGACCGTCATCGCACCCGGCCACCAGGTCGCGTGCCACCACCCTCTCGAGGAGAACCGATGAAGCGCACCACCAGCGCACTGGCCGTACTAGCGGCGGCCACCCTGACCCTGACCGCATGTGGCGGGGGCGGGGACGACTCGACCGCCGCGGCCGGCGGCGAGGGCCTCGCGCCGGACCAGTCCGAGCGCTGCACCGAGGACCGCGCCGGCGGCACGATCACCGTGGGCGAGTTCTCCATGCTCCCCAGCTTCGCGCCCGGCCAGGGCCAGTACGGCGTCCGCGGCGGCGCCCAGTCGGCGGCCGTCTACGACCGGCTCATGGTGTGGAACCCGGAGGCCGAGGAGTTCGAGCCCAAGCTGGCCGAGTCGCTGGAGTCCAACGACGACAACACCGTGTGGACCCTCACCCTCCGCGACGGAGTGACCTTCTCCAACGGCGACCCGCTCACCGCGGAGGACGTCGCGTTCACGGTGGGCCTGCACAAGGACCCCGCCACCCGGTCGGTCGCGATGACCGAGGCCATGGAGATCACCGAGGCGCGGGTGGTGGACCCGCTCACCGTCGAGTTCACGCTCGCCGACCCGTGGGCCGGGTTCCCCATCACGCTCGCCGGGACCGTCGGGGAGGTCATCCCCCGGGACGCCTACGAGGCCGCCGACCCGCAGGAGTGGGCCAGCAACCCGATCGGCGCCGGAGCGTTCACCGTCGCCGACTTCACGCCGGACCAGGAGACCGTGCTCGAGCCCAACCCCGACTACTACGGCGGTCCCGTCTGCCCGACCCTGAAGTTCATCCGCATCCCCGGATCCCAGGGCACCTATGACGCGTTCCAGACGGGTGAGGTCCAGGTCGGCTTCCTGCGCGGCGCCAAGTTCGTGAACATGGCCCAGGACGACGAGGTCCGCGGCTTCGAGGAGATCATCAGCTCCGGCTCGGTGATCAACATGAACTCCGGCAAGGCCGGATACGACGGCGTCCTGACCGACGTCCGCGCCCGCCAGGCCGTCGCCGCCGCGCTGGACCGCGACCTGTGGAACCAGCGCCTCTACAACGGTGAGGGCCAGGCCACCTCGGCACTCGTCGCCGACTCCTCCCGGCTCTACGACGGCCAGGAAGGGCCTGCGTACGACGTGGAGGCGGCCCGGGCCCTGGTGGAGGAGGTCAAGGCCGACACCCCGGACTGGGACGGCACCCTGCGCATGCTCATCGGCGACGGTCCCGAGAACATCGAGGCCGGAGTCGTGGCCAAGGCCCTGCTGGACGCGGCCGGGTTCACGGTCGTGATCGACAACGCGCCGGTCTCCCAGGTCACGGCACGCCAGTTCACCGGGGACTTCGAGATCGTGATCGGCGGACTGGCCACCTCGGACGCCGATCCTGCGGCCGCCTTCGCCAGCGGCATGCTCCCGACCGGGGCGACCAACATCACCGGGATCGACGACCCGGAGCTCACCGCCGCCATCAACGACCTCAAGGCCGCCGCCGACCTCGACGCCCAGAAGGAGGCGCTCACCCGCCTGCAGGAGGTCTTCAACGAGGTGCAGCCGTTCACCGTGATGGCCAACGCCGAGCAGTACGTCACGGTCTCCGACACAGTCGGTGGACTCACCCCGACCCTGTCCTCGACGGTCCTCTACGACGGGGCGTTCGTGACCGAGTGACTCTGCTCAGGAGTGACGGTGCTCCATGAGTGACGCTGCTCCAAGAGTGACGCTGCTCAGGAGTGATCCCCACCGGTCCTGACCGACCGGCTGCACTCCGACCCCCACGCACACGGGCCCCGGGCTCCCGCCACACGGCGAGGCCGCCCGGGGCCCTGTGGCGTCCCGGTCGAGTCGAGGAACAGTGGCGCGGCTCCTGCCCAGCTCGTGCCCGGCTCGTGCCTGGCTCCCTCCCAGCTCGTGCCCGGCTCGTGCCCGGCCACAGCCGCACGCGAACCTGGCGTCCCGCGTGTACCGATGCGCAGGCGAGACGCCATGTTCAGAAGCGGCTGCAGTCAGCGTGTACGGGCGCGCGAGCGAGACGCCAGGCGCGGGAGCGGATGAGCGAGGCGCAGAGAGCACGGGCCACGGCCCAGCCGCCGCAGCGGACCGGGCGGCGCAGGAGACAGGCGGGTCAGGAGCCTCGCAGGTCAAGAGCAGGGCGGCGCAGGAGACAGGCAGGTCAAGAGCCAGGCAGGTC
>NZ_JAALEF010000164.1:0-5042 GCF_014145245.1 Dietzia sp. B44
CCGGCCTGCCGCCGCGCGGTCGGGCCTGTGACCCGGGTGCGGGCGGCGTGCTCCCGGCGCTGCGGTCACTGTGGCCGGGGACTCTGCTGCTCCCACCGCTCCTCGGGGAGCCGGTCGCTGACCCGCTCGGGATGTGGGCCGGCCGGAGCGCGTAGTCGCCGGTCAGCGGGTGTAGTCGGTGGCGCGCTCGTAGCGGGCGTGATCGTCCCACACTCTGCGGAGCAGCTGTTCGAGCTCCCAGACGTCGCCCTCGGAGCCGAAGTACTTGCGGTCGATCGACTTGAGCTTGTCCTCGTTCTGGAGGATCTTGGCCCACAGCTTGGCGCGCTCGACGGGGTCGTCGGTGAAGTTTTTGTTCAGGTACTCGTGCGAGTGCCGCTTGAGGTTGCCGAGCACGGTGAGCGCCTTCCCTGCCGTGCTCACCAGCGAGGCCACGACGGTCACCACGAGGACGGTGATGATGACGCCCAGCGACAGGTAGGTGGGTACCTCCACCACGCTGACGTGCTCGCCCTGGTTGATGAACGGCAGGTTGTTCTCGTGCAGGGCGTGGAGGATCAGCTTGACGCCGATGAAGCCCAGGATCGCCGCGAGGCCGTACTTGAGGTAGACGAGGCGGTCGAGAAGGCCGTCCAGCAGGAAGTACAGCTGGCGCAGGCCGAGTAGCGAGAAAGTGGTGGCGGTGAAGACGATGAAGACGTTCTGGGTGAGGCCGAAGATCGCGGGGATGGAGTCCAACGCGAACATGATGTCGGTGCCGCCGATCGCCACCATGACGATCATCATCGGCGTCATGACCTTCTTGCCGTTCTCGATGGTGAACAGCTTGTCGTGGTCGTAGTGATCGGTCGCCGGGATGAACTTCTTGGCCAGACGCACCACGAAGTTGTCCGCGTCGTCGTCCTCGTCGTCCTCGGCCAGGAGACGGCCCGCGGTGACGATGAGGAACAGCCCGAACACGTAGAACAGCGCGCTGAACGCGTTGAGCAGGGCGGCTCCGACGAAGATGAACCCGGTCCGGGCGATGATCGAGAACACGATGCCGAACAGGAGTGCCTTCTGCTGCCCGGCCCGCGGGACCTTGAAACTGGTCAACAGGAGCAGGAACACGAACAGGTTGTCGACCGAGAGCGCCTTCTCGGTGATGTACCCGGCGAAGTACTCCACGCCCATCTGGTTTCCACCGAAGATCCACACGAGGAAGCCGAAGGCTATCGCGATGCCCACGTACGTCGCGGACCAGATGGCCGACTCCCTGAGCGTCGGGATGTGTTCCTTGCGCACGTGAAAGAAGTAGTCGAACAGCAGCAGTGCGACGATCAGGCCGACGGACAGCGACCAGGCGAGCGGGGTGGCTCCCAACGGGAGTCCTTTCCGAGGAGGGCCGGGGACCGGATAATCCTACGCGCCTCGGGCCGGTTTGCCCCCGGTCAGCTCTTCCGCCTGATGAACATCGTGTGCTGCGCCTCCACGACCGTCGTGCCGCGGCTGTCGCTCACCACCGCGGTGTGGACGACGCTGGTGCTCGGGTGGTCGTTCAGTCGCTCCCGGATGGCGTCCGCCTCGGGGCCGGGGACGTCCACCACGCACCGCAGTCGGCCCCGACCGGGGGCCCGGAAGTCGATCGTCGCGCTCTTGGTCCACACCTGGTAGCCGCCACCGAGTTGCCCGGACAGCAACGCCCCGTAGAGGACGTCGGTCGCGGCGAACAATGCACCTCCGAACGCGGTGCCGTTGGTGTTGGCGGTCCAGGGTGCGACGTGCATGCTCAGCTCCCCGCGGCTCCAGTCCGGGGCGATGTGCCGGATGCGGATCCCCGAACCGAGCAGCGGCGGGTACAGCGAGCCCAGCAGGGTGAACGCCCGGGGGCTGGAGGTGTAGCGGTGCAGCATGGTCTTGGGCACGCGCCGATCCTAACTTACCCGCGAGTCAGTTACGGCCTGGGTTTGAGCGGACGCACGGGATGACCTGTCGGGGAGGTCTGCCGGAGACGGCGCTTGGACAAAAAGCCGGCCCCTGCCTAGACAAACGGCTCACGTTTGTCTAGATTTGACCCACTAGGTGGCGTGCGACACACGCCGCCGGGCTCGATCAAGGGAGACTTGTGATGCACACCGACCTCCAGGCAGGGGAGACCGCGGCGCAGCCGTACCCCTGGACTGACGGCAAGCGATACCTGTGGCTGCTCGGGCTCATCCCCGCCGGCGCCCTGTTCATCTCTCTCGGCTTGTTCTCGTGGTTCTCCCACGCCGGGTGGGGCACCGCCGCCGTCGTGGCGTGGTTCGTCGCCCCCTTCGTCGTGTTCGTCTTCATCCCTCTGCTCGACATGGTCGTCGGGGTGGATGGTCGGAACCCGCCGGAGGAGGTCATCGAACGCCTGGAGGCCGACCCCTTCTACCGGTGGTGCACCTACCTGTACCTCCCGGTGCAGTACGCCGCCCTGATCTTCGCCTGCTACCTGTGGACCGCCGACGACCTGTCGTTCTTCGGCCACGAGGGCGGGCTGGGGCTGGTGGCCAAGATCGGCGTCGCCTGGGCCGTGGGCATCGCGGGGGGCATCGGCATCAACACCGCCCACGAACTCGGACACAAGATCCAGAACTCCGAGAAGTGGCTGTCCAAGATCGCGCTCGCCACCACGGCCTACGGGCACTTCTACATCGAGCACAATCGTGGGCACCACGCCCGCGTCGCCACCCCGGAGGACCCGGCCAGCTCGCGGCTCGGTGAGTCGTTCTGGGCCTTCCTCCCGCGCAGCGTCATCGGCTCCCTCATCTCCGCCTGGGAGCTGGAGAAGAACCGCCTCGAGCGCCTCGGCAAGTCACCGTGGACCCTGCGTAACGACAACATCAACGCCTGGCTCATGACGCTGGTCCTGTTCGGCGGCCTCACCGCCGTCTTCGGACTCGAGGTCCTTCCCTGGCTGATCCTGCAGGCGGTGTACGGGTTCAGTCTGCTGGAGGTCGTCAACTACCTCGAGCACTACGGGCTGCGCCGCAAAAAGCTCGACAGCGGTCGTTACCAGCGCTGCCGGCCCGAGCACTCGTGGAACTCCGACCACCTGGTCACCAACATCTTCCTCTACCACCTGCAGCGCCACTCGGACCACCACGCCAACCCGATGCGCCGCTACCAGGTCCTGCGCACCACCGACGACGCCCCGCAGCTCCCCGCCGGGTACGCCGCGCTCATCGTGGTGGCCTACTTCCCGCCGATCTGGCGCCGGATCATGGACCACCGGGTGCTCGACCACTACGACGGCGACGTCACCAGGGCCAACATCCAGCCGTCCAAGCGGGAGCGGATCCTCGCCCGCTACGGCGACCCGTCGGCCACCGGCGCGAGCACCGCGACCAGCCGGTCCTCCGCCCCGGCCGCCACCGCTTCTGCCACCACCGCGACCGCCGTCCTGGATCCCGAGCCCGACGTGGACGCCGTCCGCGGCGCCGTCTCGCCGATCGGCACCTATGCCTGCCCCAACTGTGGCCACCACTACGTCGAGTCGCTGGGTGAGCCGCGGGAGGGCTTCGCCCCCGGCACGCCGTGGTCGGCGATCCCCGACGACTGGCAGTGCCCGGACTGTGGCGTCCGGGACAAGGTCGACTTCGTGCCGGTGAGCTGATACCGCCAGGCCGTGACACCCGTGTACCCAGTGTTCCAACCAGGAGGTTTCCCATGAAGATCGCGATCGACCCGGACCGGTGCGAGGGGCAGGCGGTGTGCGTCGGCCTCGCCCCGAAGGTCTTCGCCCTGGGCGACGACGACGAGGTGGTGCGCCTGCTCGTGGAGGAGGTCCCCGAGGAACTCCAGAAGAGGGCTCGCAAGGCCATCGAGAAGTGCCCGATGGCGGCGCTCCGCGAGGCCGGGTAGGCCGTCGGCCAGAGCTCTAGGCCGCCGGCCAGGCGGAGGGGTCCCGACCGGTACGCGCGAGAGCGGCGTGCCGGGTCGGGACCCCTTCTCCGTCGAAGCCCGGTAGCGGAGCGGAGAACAGCTCGGGGGCCGGGTCGTCGGCGAGATCGGTCCGGACGAAGTCGAGGACGGCGCGTTCGAGTTCGTCGCCCCACGGCAGGTCGACCCCCTGGGAGACCGACAGGTCCCAGGCGTGGACGGCCAGATCGAAGGTCTGCTGCGCGAGATAGTGCACCATCGGCGCCCGACCGTAGGAGAGGTGGACCTCGTCGTCGGTGGGGGTTCCCCGCCACGCGGCGGCCACCGGCGCGCGCAGGGTGTGCCAGAAGGCCACGAGGTCGGGGCCGCTGGCCCCGGTGAGCCGACGGAGCGGTTCCTCGAGGTCCCCGGCCACCTCGTCGACCGTCCCTCCGGCCAACAGTCCCGGGACCCACATCTGCTCGTCCACGACGTGGGCCAGCACCTCACGGGCGGTCCACTCGCTGCACGGGGTGGCGGCGTCCCAGTCGGTGACCATCGGCAGGACCCGGTCGTACAGGTCGGCGGCCCGGGACTGCAGGGCGATCCAGTCGGTCATGGCTTGTCGAACCGCTCGCCCGCGCCCAACCGCTGCAGACGCAGCCACTCGCGCAGGCCGGCCGGGTCTCGTCTGGTGACCAGGAAGTACCAGCCGAAGCGCAGGATCTCCTGCGGGATGAGGCGCCGGTTGCCGGGCTGGGTGAGCACGTAGCCGCGGTTGCGGTAGGTGAAGTGCCGCTTGACCGGGTCGTCGGGGAACTGGGTGTGCATGCGCCCGCCGAGGATCGGCTTGAACTCGTCGGAACCCTGCGGGTGCAGGTACGCCGTGGTCAGGCATGTGCCGAAGGGCAGACGGGACCGCACCAGCCGCCGGTGCATCTCCACCTCGTCACCGCGGATGAACAGCCGCAGGTCCGGGACGCCCACACGGTCCAGGCAGTCCGCGGTGAACAGCGCCCCGTTGAACAGGGAGGCGATGCCGGGCAGCAGGTCGGTGTCGGTCCGGGAGGGGCCGGCGGCACCAGGGTCACCGGCACCGCGGTCGCCGCCCTCGCCGTCGGCGAACAACTCGCTGCGCCAGCGTCGCCACACCACGCCGCGGCGCAGCGGGAACG
>NZ_JAALEF010000165.1:0-9292 GCF_014145245.1 Dietzia sp. B44
CGCCCGGGCCCCGCCCACGCCGGCCGGTTCCTCGGACGGCCGGTGGGCCTGGCCGCCCGGCTCCAGCGCGGTGCCCTGCTCGGGTGGGGCGCCGCCATCATCGTCCTGGGAACGGTCAACGGCGCGTTCACCGACGCCATGCTCAGCGCGAGCGGGGACATGCCGCAGGCGATGCAGGACATGTTCGGTGCCCAGGGTCTGGTCAACGGTTACGTGGCCTTCCTCGGGTCGTTCGTCGCCGTCCTCACCGCCGCGTACGTGGTCTACGCGACGCAGTCCCTCCGCGACGAGGAGGGCAGGGGCCGCGCCGACCTGATCCTGGCCACGCCCGTCAGCCGGATCTCGTGGGTGGGCGCCCACCTCGCCGTGGTGGCCTGTGGCGCGGTGCTCATCCTGGCGGTGACCGGGATCTGCACGGCGCTCGCCGCTGCCGTGGTCACCGGAGACACCTCGCTCGTCGGTGGGGTGATCGGCTCGCACCTCGGCGCCACCCCGGCGGTCCTGCTGGTGCTGGGGGTCTGCGGGGTGTTCTACGGCTGGGTTCCCCGGTTGACCGCGCCCGTCGGCTGGGCGGTGGTCGCGCTGATGTTCCTGGTGGCCAACTTCGCCGACCTGTTGGACTTCCCCGGGTGGCTCCGGTCGCTCTCGCCGCTGCACCATCTCGCCGCGGTCCCGGTGGAGGAGTTCGCCCCGGCACCGTTCCTGCTGGTCCTCGTGACGGCCGGCGCGCTCGTGGCCGCGGGTCTGGTGGGGTTCAGGCGTCGGCAGGTCTCGGGCTGAGGGCACGGCGCAGGGCGGTAGGGGTGTCTGTGACGAACACTGGGTTCCCCGATCGGGTTCGACGGTAACCACCACCACGACGCCATCCGGCGACTCCAACTATAGTTGTGATACTCTAACTTTAGTTGGAGGAGGTGCGTGGGCCATGCAGCTGAACAAGCCGTTCGCCACGGTGACGCCGACCCTGGACGGCGACGTGCTGGCGGTCCTGGCGAGCGCGGACGTCACATTCACGGTCAGCCAGGTCCAGCGGATCCTCTCCACCGCGTCAGGGGAGGGCATCCGCAAGGTCCTCAACCGCCTCACTGCACAGGGCGTGGTGCTCCACGACGAAGTGGGCCGGACCCACACCTACCGCCTCAACACCGAGCACCTCGCGACCAAACCGATCATAGATCTGTCACGGCTGAACTCCACGTTCCTGGACCGCCTCGAAAAGCACCTGGGCGAGTGGGGGACGACGCTGCGGTACGGCGCGGTGTTCGGGTCGGCGGCGACGGGGCACATGACGCTGGGGAGCGACATCGACTTGTTCCTGGTGCGCGCGATCGACAACGAGAACGGCGTCTGGGAGCAGCGGGTGACTGAACTCGCCCGGCTAGTTACCGCGTGGACCGGCAATGACGGCCGGATCGTCGAGTTCGCCGAAGACGAGTTCCGCGCTGCGGCCGACGCAAGTGAGCCCCTCCTCGATGACGTGTCGAAGCAGGGCCTGACCGTCGCGGGGAAACGGGCCTGGTTCGTCTCGCAGCTGCGCTCGGCAAGGAGGTCGTGATGGCGGGGCAGCGGAACTGCGATGCGGTAGTCGCCGCGGGGCGCATGTCCAAGGCATCCGAGTTTCTCGACGCCGCGGTTCATCTCGGGGAAGAGATGCCCAACGCCGCCGGGGACCTGTACGTCAACGCGGGCATTGCCGCCTCGGATGTCATCTGCTGCGTGCGCCTCGGCGTGCATTCCAACACCGGCAACCACAGCGAGGCGGTCGCCCTGCTGAAGAAGGCCGACAGCGGATCTGAACGGCACTTGAACACCCTGCTCAACCTGAAGAACAAGGCTGCCTACACGCATCAGGACCTGACCGATGGGGAGTTGAAGAAGATGAGCCGCGCGGCGGATCATTTGGTCGAGGCCGCCAAGCAAGCAGTGGCCGCCCGCGGGTAGTTCCCAGTTCGCTGATTGCGAACGGCGTCGTCGCCAGTCCGGGGTGCGGAACCTGCGCCCGAGCGACCTCTGTGGGGTATCGGACATATCTTCCGCTGCACGGTGGATCCCGCGGTCACCCCCGTCAGCCGAGATTCGTGGGCCACCGCGCGCGCTCTGTCGTCGACGACCAGAGGAGTGTGCCCCGGCCGGGCGTTGATAGCCTCTGCGAGGTGACCAAGACTCGTGGCCGGCCGCGCCGCAACCCCGGGTCGCCGACCGGACTCGGCAGCGAGCAGGACATCCTGCACGCCGCGGGCGAGCTGTTCGTCACCAGAGGCTTCGGCCGGACCAGCACCCGGGCCATCGCGGAGGGTGCGGGGTTGCAGCAGGCCAGCGTCTATCACTGGTTCGGGTCGAAGGACGAGATTCTGCTCCGGCTGGTGCTCGGCACAGTGCTCCCGTCCCATCGGATCGCCGACTGGCTGTTGACCACAGACGCCCCGGGGCACGTCCTGTTGTGGGCGCTGGCGTACGCGGATGCGGGGTTGCTGCACGAGGACCCGCAGAACCTGGGGGTTCTGTACTTCGATCCGGAGCTCGACGGCGACCAGTTCAGCGAGTTCCACGAGGTCCGGGATTCACTGCACGAGGCCTACCGGGTCCTGCTCGAACGCACCACGGGCGAAGCCGCCACTGACGTCGACGTGGCGATGCTCGTCGGCCTGGTGGAGAACGTCATCACCTACCGGCGCCGGACACGGTCGCCGATCCCGGACGACACCCCGGCCCGGGTCGCCGATGCGACGCTGACGCTGGCACGGGTCCCCGAGCTCCTTACCGACGAGACGCGGGCCCGGGGACTCGAGATTCTCGGAGATCCCGACTCCCCGGGCCCGGGGTCTGTCGGGTGACGCCGCTCGCGACGGACGCCCTCGGGCGAGGCTAGGCCCTCGCGGGGACCTCGACTCCCCGGTCCGGTACCGACTCGTCGACCGCGGGTGCCGGCGTGGCCTTCCGCGTGTCGGCCCGGGTGTCGGCGGCGGCCACCGCCACGTAGACCACGAGTGACACGGCCGCGGCGAGGAACGTGGTCCAGCCGTCGACGCTCGTGGTGACCACCTCGTTCGGGATGTACAGCAGGGTGTTCTCCACGCCGTAGATCGTCGGTGTGAGGACGAAGAACCCGAGCCGGACCCCCAGTCCCAGCGCGGCGGAGATCACCAGTGCCCTCGTGCTGACTAACCGTGTCCACAGCGACAGGACGAACGGCGCCACGATACTGGCGCACAGCAGGTCGAAGGTCAGGGTCAGGAGGATCCCGGTGTGGTTCACCCGGAGTGCCACGATCACGCCGATGACGGCGACGGGGACCATCGACCAACGAGAAGCCTGGAGCACGTTCAGGCGCAGCTTCCGCGTGTCGATGACGGTTCCGACCACGATGGACGATGTCGCGAGGAGGATTCCGCTGACCGTGGTGAGCGAGGCGGCCAGCAGGGCAGCGATGACCAGCATCGCGATCGGAACGGGCACCTGATCGGTGAGGAGCTGGAAGAGGATCGGCGACTCGGAGTCGCTGTCCCCGAGCAACCCCGCCCCGGCCACGGCGACCGCGGCCAGCGGGACGCACAGGACCACGGTTCCGGCGGCGGCGATCAGGCTCGCCGACCTGGCCCCCCGGGCCGTCTTCGCGGAGGACACGCGCTGGATGAGGTCGATGGCCACCAGGTTGCCGAAGCCCAGGGCGAAGAACGTCGCCCAGTTGATGGCCGCGCCCGCGGCGGGTGCCGTCAACTGCTCGAGATCCGAGATGCCGAGCCCCTCCGGCGCCGCGTATCCGGGGCCCATGAACATCCAGGCTGTCAGCCCGACGAACCCGACCGCCATGACACCCATGAGGAACAGGCCCGTATACACCGACGCGAACATCCCGCCGACCATCGTGTAGGCGAGTATCGCCAGGGTGACGAACACGATCGCCGCCCAGTAGGGCACTCCGATGAAGTGGTCCATCATGTGACCCAGCGCGACGAGGTTGCCCGCCATGAGGATTCCGAAGCTGGTCACCGTCAGGACGGCCGTCAGGATCTCCCCGGTCCGTCCGAACGTCTGCCGGAAGTATTCGGGCAGCGAGTACAGCTCCCGCTCCCGCACCTTCTCGGCAACGAAAAGCCCCATCAGCAGGAAGGATGCGGCAAGACCCAGCGGCAGTGCGGCACCCGCCCAGAATCCGAATCCGCCCGCGAGGTCCGCCGCGCCGACGGTTGCATTGGAGTCGACGACCTGGGACATCAGGAGGACGGCGACGAGGGGCACGGTCAGCGTCCGCCCCGCGACCGCGAAGTTGCGGTTCTGTCCTCTCACCCTGGTGGAGGACATCAGACCCAGGATGACGAGTAGAACGACAGTTGCTCCGATAGCGACACTGATCATCGCGACTCACCCACCAGGGAGGTCTCGCGACCCAGCGAGTACAGGGGACGCGCGCCCTCCGGGAGTGCGAGATCACCGTCCGCGATCCGTCGCCTCAGGTAGGCGAAACTCTGCGCGGTCTGGGCGAACAGGTGCTCGCCGGCGTGCAGCGGCTCGTAGGTGGAGTCGTTCGAACCGGGGAACGTCAGGGGAGCGACCATCGTGTCGTAGTCGACGGTGAAGAACAGCGGGTACGAATACCGTTCCCTCGAGATCTTCCTGACCCGGTGGGACGTGGCGACGAACGCGCCGTTGGTCCACACCTCCAGCAGGTCCCCGATGTTCACGACGATCGCGTCCTCGCGGTACGGGACCTCGATCCACTCTCCCCGGCCGTTCATCACCTCCAGCCCGGGAGCGGTGGGCTTGAGCAGTGTCAACGCCTCGTAGTCGGTGTGCGCTCCGATCCCGGGGCGGTCCTCGGCGTCGGGGTTGTACGGGTAATGGATCAGCCGCAGCTGCGAGGGCGGCTGGGTCACCGATCCGAGGAACGTGGCGGGGTCGAGGTCGAGGTACCGGGCGAACGCCGCGAGGAGCCGCGACCCGAGTGCGAACACCTCGTCGTAATAGGTCGTCACCGCCTCCCGGAACCCCGGCAGGTCGGGCCACTGGTTCGGCCCGAGCAGGGGGTTGCCGGCCAGATACTCCGGGTGGTCGGCCGGCAGGTCGATGGACAGGTCGTAGGCCTCCTTGAGGTCCGGGGTGGCGCCGGCGAACACCTCCTCCCCGATGGGGACGTATCCGCGGTGGTTGGTGGAGTCGCCGATGTACACCTCCCGCTTGACGGAGTCGGGCTGGGCGAAGAAGCGCTGTGCGGCCTCGTGCATCGCGCGGAACGTCTCATCGGCCACGCCGTGGTTGACGATGAGGAGGAAGCCGACGCCTCGGGCGGCCTCGCCGAGTCGGTCGACGCACTCCGCTGAGGGCCCGCGGGGATCGGCGAGCGTGGACACATCGATGACCGGGATCGACTCGAAGTCGACGCTGGGTCGGTGGGGGTCAGTCATTCTCGGCTCCTGAGTGGGTCGCGCGGGTCGGGTGGATCGGGTCGAAGGACACGGGTGGACCGGAGTGCTCGCCGGCCCGCCAGGAGATGACGAAGCGGCCGTCGGAGTGAGGGGACAGGGAGAAGAGGGGAGGCTCGGGCCCCGACCACGACGAGTACCGCGCGAGCCAGCCCTGAGCGGTCCGTGAACCGATGTGCACCGACGACGGCCGGCCCCCCGCGGGATCAGCGCCCAGCGCGAGACCGAAGCTGTCGCCGACGCAGACGACCAGCGCCTCGGTGCCGTGGTCATCGACCCCCCTGGCCTCCCACACCGGTCCGGGCTCGTCGGGGCGCTGCTCCCACAGCTCGACGTAGTCGAGCTGTCGGCCCACCTCCAGCAGTCCCCACCCCGGCACGTCGAAGAGTTGCCCGATATCGGCGGACCCGAAGGCCTCTCCGGCGGCGATGGCATGGACCCACTCGAATTCGCCGATGGCGGCGTCCGTGCACTGGAGTCGGCCGGCGAAACCCATGTGGAAGTCCCTCGCGCCCGAGTCGTCGGTGGAGAACCTCGCGTCGCAGAACAGTCGGTTCCCCTGGATCCAGACGACGTCGGAGCACTGGTCGGGGGTGGCGTCGCGGGAGTGGAACAGGCGACGCCGGTAGACCGCGGGAGCGGGGCGCAGGGCGGGTTCCATGGAACTCCTCTAAATCGATCACTCGAACGGAATTAGTCAAACGGCGCTGCGTTGCGCCGCTGTTACGTGGGCGTCAAGGGATGAGAAATTGGGCGACCGTCGGAGTCCGGGGGCTGGCCGGGCCGATGTGGGCTGCGCACCTCGTGGCGCGCGCCTTCCCTCGTAGAGTGGCGTCATGAACCTGCTCCTGCTGTCCCTCGGCGTGGGCGCCGTCCCCGACTTCCTCGCCGAGCACGTCAACCGGCCCGCACCCGCTGTGCGCATCGGGTACCTGAACGACGCCGCGAGCCCCTACGCGGGAGCCGGGTTCGTCGCCGCGGAGCGCGCGCAGCTCTCGGACCTGGGTTACGTGTTGACCGACATCACCGTTGCCGGCATCGACGACGCGGGCGAGTTCGCCGGCCTCCTCGACGGTGTCGACGCCCTGTACGTCGCGGGCGGCAACACCTTCGTGCTCATGGCGGCACTGCGCCGACGCGGTGCGGATGCGGTCCTCGTCGAGCGGGTACGGGCGGGGCTGCCCTACATCGGGTCGAGTGCGGGATCGGTCATCACCGGACCCAGCATCGAACCGGTCAGCCTGATGGACGACCCCACCGCCGCCCCCGAACTCACCGACCACGCCGGATTCGGTCTGGTCGACACCGTGGTGATCCCCCACGCGGACGGCGCGCTCCCGCCCTACCCGCCCGAACTCATCGCACGGCTCGTGGAGACCTACGGGAGCACCTACCCGCTGACACTGGTGAACGATGATCAGGCGTTGCTCGTCGAGAACGAGACGGCACGCCTGATCAGTTCGCACTGACCTGGGTCCGAAAGTGACAGGTTCTCGACACCGGTAGTGGCTACGATCGCTCATGGCTCGTTGGGCACTGCGCCCGACCGCCGATCCGACTTCCACGACCCCACGGGGATCTCTCCCCACAGAGGACGACCATGCGCATCCCGTTTCTCGATCGCATCCGCGATCGCCGCCGGTATCACCCCGATCTCCGCCTCGCGTCAGTGGTGCTGCCCCCGCGCCTCGTGGGACCGCTAACCCTGCCGGCGGTGAAGAAGATCGGGACACTGCTGCCAGGACTACGGGGAACGGAGACCCACGAACTCGACTCGGGCGCGACGGTGCGGGTCTTCCGACCCCCAGGTGATCAGTCGTCGCCCTCGGCAGGCCTTGTATGGATCCACGGCGGTGGATACGTCGTCGGTTCTGCGGCGCAGGATGACGTGCTCTGCCGGGCTCTGGCGCGGAGCACCGGTGCGACCGTCGTGTCGGTCGACTATCGACTGGCGCCGCAACACCCATTCCCGGCGGCGCTCGACGACTGTCACGCGGCACTCGGATGGCTGGCCGCTCAACCCGGTATCGACACCCGCCGGATCGCCGTCGGCGGCGCGAGCGCCGGCGGTGGGCTCGCAGCCGCGCTCGCGATCCGGGCCCGGGATGAGGGCCCCGTCGCCCCGGTGCTGCAACTGCTCGCGTACCCGATGGTGGACGACCGGACCGACACCCGCGACCGGCGACACCGACTGTGGGACGCACGATCGAATCGGTTCGGCTGGACGAGCTACCTGGGCGGGGCCGACCCGTCCACGGCCTCTCCGGCCCGCCACCCTGATCTGGCCGGGGTCGCTCCGGCGTGGATCGGCGTCGGCACGGTGGATCTGTTCTTCGAGGAGGACAAGGCGTACGCGGATCGTCTGGAGCGAGCCGGAGTGCCCTGCGAGTTCCTCCCGGTTCCGGGCGCGTTCCACGGTTTCGACCTGGTCGTCACGCGCGCCGGGGTCAGTAAGGACTTCTTCCGGGCGCAGTGCGATGCACTACGGCAGGCCTTCGGCGAGTGACGGGGTCGTGACTCAGTCCGACAATCCGGCCACGCTGTACCCCGGATGTGACGCCGCCGGCGACCCGGCCCACTGATCACCACATGACTGGAACGGGCAGCTGGGAGACGGATCGATCACCACCAGGACGACACCGGTCGAGGTTCAGGGGTTCACCTCCTCGCAGTGAGGACCCGGAGTGACTGGTCGAGGGCGTCCGCGGCCCACGGGATGTCCGAGCGGGTGAAGGGCAACGGTGGTCGCAGCTTGAGTACGTTGCCGAACGGGCCCGCGACCGAGGTCGCACACTGCCGCGCGGGCGGTCAGGTACGGATTCTGAGCGACTCGGTCCGCAACCGCGTTCTCACGCGGCCCCGGATCTACACCCAGTCGACCGACAGCGGCGACCTGCGTCCCCACCCGACGGTCTGCAACAACGGCTCGTCCAGCTCGAGGGCGGGGTGTCCCAGACACAGGTACGCCAGGGGCCGGGCCCCGTCGGGCACGGGCACGCTGTCGGAGAGGTGGTCGGGGTCGACGAGGCTCACCCAGCCCATGCCCAGGCCCTCGGCCGTCACGGCCAGCCACAGCAGGGTGATGGCGGCGACCACGCTGTACTCGGTGGCCGCCGGGACGCTCGTGGTCCCCAGGACCGGCCCGGCGGGCGGCCTGTGGCTGACGACCAGCCCGACCGGTGCCTGGAGGATGCCCTCGAGGCGCAGGGAGTCGTAGAGCGCGCGTCGCCGGCCGTCGAATCGCTCGGATTCCGCGCGGCGCACGGTGCGGAATCCCTCGTGGACGGCCTCGCGCACGCCGCGGTCCTCGATCACGGTGACGTGCCAGGGCTGGCTCAGCCCGACACTCGGGGCCACCGCGAAGACCTCGAGGAGTCGCTCGATGGTCTCGCGCGGCACCGGGGTGGGGTGGAAGTGCCGGTGGTCGCGGCGGGTGGCGAGGATCCGCCACAGCGCCTCGCGGTCGGGAGCACCGCCTCCGCCTCCGCCTTCGTCGCCGTCGTCGTCGTCGTTTCTCTCACCCCGTGGAGCGCCGGTCATGACCGCACGAACCGCGGACTCCACACCCGCCCCGACTCGGTGACGCGGGTCCCGGACGCGCCCACGATGAGCAGGCACTTCATGTCCACCGAGTCGCAGTCGAGCTCGGCGAGAGTGGTGATGGTCAGGGACTCCTCGGCCCGGCCCACGTCGCGGCCCACCACCACGGGGGTGGCCGGGTCGCGATGCCGGAGGAGGACGTCGCGGGCGTCGGCGACCTGGCGGGTGCGCGAGCGCGAGGCGGGGTTGTAGACCGCCAGGACCAGGTCCGCGGCGGCTATCGCGTCGAGACGACGGGAGATGACCTCCCAGGGCTTGAGCCGGTCGGACAG
>NZ_JAALEF010000166.1:0-3395 GCF_014145245.1 Dietzia sp. B44
CGACGTCCTGCGCCGCAACGGGGTGGCCGAGGTGGTGGTCCGCGTCCCCGCCGGCACCGGACCCGAGGCGCCCGCGAGGTGGTCCGCGGTCGCGGAGACCCCGGACGGTGAGGCGCCCCTCGACGGGCTCTGCGTTCCGGCGGAACTTCTCCACTCGGGTACCTCCCATCCCGCGCTTGACGCCGCCGGCACGGTCCTCGGCGGAGGGCGGATCCTCCAGCTGGAGGGACTGCCGGGGTCGCCGCGCCCGCCCCGCTCCGGCCCGGAGGTGGAACGCGATGTGTCCGCGATCCTCGCGTTGCTCGAGCGCCTCAGCGCGCCCCGATACGCCGGGTTGGGGCGGCTGGTCCTCACCCCGACCGTGGACGACATGACCTCGGGCCGCCTCACCCCGGTGGAGGCACTGGCGTCGGTACGTCGGGTGGCCGAGGCCGCCCCGCGGCTGGCCGAGTGACCGATCCGATCTAGGTGTCGGCGATCGGCCACTGTGTGTTGACGTCCGAGGCGTCCTTGCCCGACTGCTCGAGATAGGCCGCGAAATCGCGTTGCCGCGTCTCGTGCCACTGCGCCTGCTGCGCGTTGACCGCGCGCCAGTCCGCTCCGGCCAGTTCGGGGATCGAGCCGAGTAGCTTCCACGCCAGGCGGGCCGCCGCGAGCGCATCGGCCGCGGCCTCGTGGGCGCCGTCCAACCGCACGCCGTGGTGGGCGCACAGGGCCTCGAGGGTGCGCTTGCCCTTGCGGTACGGGTCGGTCGCCCGGTCGACGACGTAGGGGTCGATGACCGGGCCGAGCACCTCGAACGAGGGGTCCCATCTCCTGAGGATGGTGAGGTCGTACGCGGCGTTGAACACCACCAGGGTCCGCCCCTCCCGCCACCCCGTCCGGACCCCGGCGATGGTCTCGGCCACCACCTCCGCATGCGGCCTTCCGTGCTGCCTGGCCTGGGCGGTGGTGATGCCGTGCACAGCCGTGGCGCCCTCCGGAATGTCTATACCCGGATCGGCCATCCAGTTGAGTTCCACCTTTCGGGGCCCGTCGATCGCGACGAGGGCCGAGGTGACGACATGCGCGGTCCGGGGATCGGGTCCGGTGGTCTCGAGGTCGAATGCCAGCAGCCGGTTCCGGTCGAGGGAGACAGGGGTGATGTTCTCTGGGTTCATGCGGTCACCGTAGGCCAGCGCCCCGACACGCCGGGCATGTGTCGCATTACCCTGTCCTCGTGAGCCAAGCGAGTCGAAGCAACGAGCCCGTCGGCACCGGGGACATCCCCCCGGAGGTACGGCAGGCGTGGACCGACCTCGCGGAGACGGTGCGGGATCACCAGTTCCGCTATTACGTCAAGGACGCCCCCATCGTCTCCGACGCCGAGTTCGACAGGCTGTTCCACGACCTGGAGGCGCTGGAGGAACTCCACCCCGAGCTGCGTACGGCGGACTCCCCGACACAGCTCGTCGGGGGTGGCTTCTCCACCGATTTCGCGCCGGTCGAACACCTTCAGCGGATGACGAGCCTGGATAACGTGTTCTCCGAGGAGGAGCTGCGCGCGTGGGTGGCCTCGGCGGTCGAACAGGCTCACATCCCCGCGGAGGACCTTCGGTTCCTGTGCGAGGTCAAGATCGACGGGGTGGCGCTCGACCTGGTCTACCGCGAGGGGAGGTTGGTCAGCGCGGCCACCCGCGGGGACGGTCGAACGGGCGAGGACGTCACGCTCAACGCCCGGACGATCGACGACATCCCGGTCACGCTCACCCCGACGAAGGACCGCCCCGTTCCCGCGTTGCTCGAGGTCAGGGGGGAGGTGTTCTTCCGGCTCGAGGACTTCGCCGACCTCAACGCGCGGCTCGTCGCCGACGGCAAGCCACCGTTCGCCAATCCCCGCAACAGCGCGGCCGGGTCACTGCGGCAGAAGAACCCGGCGATCACCGCCCAGCGCCGCCTCGGGATGTACTGTCACGGCCTCGGCGTGGTCGAGGGAGCGACCTTCGACAGCCTCCACGACGTCTATCTCGCGCTTGCGGACTGGGGCCTGCCCGTCTCTCCCCACACCGCCCCGGCGACCGGGGTCGACGAGGTACTCGAGCGGATGCGGTACTGGGGCGAACACCGGGACGACCCCGAGCACGAGATCGACGGCCTCGTGGTGAAGATCGACGACCGGGCCGTCCAGCGTCGACTCGGTCAGACGTCGCGGGCACCGCGGTGGGCGATCGCCTACAAGTACCCGCCCGAGGAGGTCATGACCGAGTTGCTCGACATCCGTGTCTCCGTGGGTCGTACCGGGCGGGTCACACCGTTCGCCCACATGGAGCCGGTGCTCGTCGCCGGCTCCACGGTCTCGCTCGCGACCCTGCACAACCAGACCGAGGTCAAGCGCAAGGGTGTTCTGATCGGTGACACCGTGGTGATCCGCAAGGCCGGGGACGTCATCCCGGAGGTCCTCGGCCCGGTGGTGGAGCGCCGGGACGGGACCGAGCGCGAGTTCGTCTTCCCCGAGCGCTGCCCCGAGTGTGAGACCGTCCTGGCGCCGGCGAAGGAGGGGGACGCGGACTGGCGTTGTCCGAACCAGCGGTCCTGTCCCGCACAGCTCCGAGAGCGACTGTTCTACCTGTCCTCGCGGAACGCACTCGACATCGAGGCGCTCGGCTACGAGGGAGCCTCCGATCTCCTCGCCAGCGGGGTGCTGGACAACGAGGCCGGTCTGTTCGACCTCACCGAGGCGGACCTCCTCCGCACCTCCCTCTACACCCGACTGGACAAGGCGACACGCAAGCAGGTCGAGGAGGGCGCCGAGCCGGAGCGAACCGTGCTCACCGAGAACGGCCGCAAGCTGCTGGCGAATCTCGAGACGGCGAGGGACCGGCCACTGTGGCGGGTGCTCGTCGCGTTGTCGATCCGCCACGTCGGGCCGACCGCCGCACGCGCGTTGGCCACCCGGTTCGGCACCATGGAGGACATCCGCGCCGCCTCGGAGGTGGAGCTGGCGGAGACGGACGGCGTCGGCGCGACCATCGCGGCCTCGGTGGTGGAGTGGTTCGATGTGGACTGGCATCGCGAGATCGTCGACCGGTGGGCGGCCTCGGGCGTCTCGATGGCCGATGAACGGGACGCGTCGATCCCGCGCACCCTCGAGGGCCTGACCATCGTGGCGACCGGATCCCTGGAGGGGTTCACCCGCGACGGGATCAAGGAGGCGATCATCGCTCGCGGTGGCAAGGCCTCGGGATCGGTGTCCAAGAAGACCGACTACGTGGTTGTGGGGGACAACCCGGGGTCGAAGGCGGCCAAGGCTGAGGAGCTGGGGCTGACCATCCTCGACGAGGCCGGCTTCGTGGAGCTGTTGGAGAACGGCCCGGCGCGGGAGGACGAAGACGGGGCCGACCCCGAGCCCGCCGATC
>NZ_JAALEF010000167.1:0-1751 GCF_014145245.1 Dietzia sp. B44
GACAGGACGTATGGTCCGAGCGAGTCCGAGACCACCCGTCTCCCTGCCGCCCCCGCCGACCCCGAGACCACGGTCGAGGAGCCCGGCAGCCCGGGGGACCGGGACGCCACGCCGTCCGATCGGTCGACCCGGGCGTGGTCGGCGGTCGACGGTGACGGGCGTCGGAGCGGGTCGCGGCGACGCGAGGACAAGGAACCCGGGTGGCGTGCCCCGTGGGAACGTGACGACTGACCTCCCGGTTGGTGTCGTGCGAGAAGAGGACTGATGACAACCCCTGACCACATCCCCGCGGCCGACGCCCGGTCGAGGTCCACCGACCGCGTGTTCGACGCCGAACGCGCCGAGGCCGCGGTCCGGGAACTCCTGATCGCCGTGGGTGAGGACCCGGAGCGCGAGGGACTCCTGGACACCCCTGCCCGCGTCGCCCGCGCCTACCGGGAGGTGTTCGCGGGGCTGTACACCGACCCCGCGGACGTGTTGTCCAAGACCTTCGACGAGGATCACCGCGAACTGGTGCTGGTGCGCGACATCCCCATCTACTCGACCTGCGAGCACCACCTGGTGCCGTTCCACGGGGTGGCCCACATCGGATACATCCCGGGGCGATCCGGTGCCGTGACCGGGCTGAGCAAGCTCGCGCGACTCGTGGACCTCTACGCCAAGCGCCCTCAGGTCCAGGAACGCCTGACCGGCCAGGTCGCCGACGCCCTGGTGGACAGGCTCCAGCCCACCGGCGTCCTCGTGGTGATCGAGTGCGAACACCTGTGCATGAGCATGCGGGGGATCCGCAAAGCCGGTTCCGTGACCACCACCTCCGCGGTCCGGGGCAGCATGCGGTCCAACGCCTCCACCAGGGCGGAGGCCCTCGGCCTCCTCCGGGGTACGTGAGCCACCCGGCCGCCCCGCCGCGCCCGTCCGTACTGCCGCGCCCGGGCCGCTGCGCGGTGATGGGCATCGTCAACGTCACGGAGGACTCCTTCTCCGACGGTGGGCGGCACCTCGCCCCCGAGGCGGCCCTCGCCCATGCGCGTCGCCTGGTCTCCGAGGGCGCCGACCTCCTCGACGTCGGCGGGGAGTCCACGAGGCCGGGTGCGATCCGGGTCGATCGGACCGACGAGGCGGCCCGGGTGATCCCGCTGGTCCGCGCACTCGTGGAGGAGGAGGTCACGGTCTCGGTCGACACCATGCGCGCCTCCGTCGCGGCGGAGGCCCTGGACTCGGGAGCGGCGCTGATCAACGACGTCTCCGGAGGCCTCGCCGACCCCGGCATGCTGGAGGTCGTCGCCGACCACGGCTGCCCCGTGGTGCTCATGCACTGGGTGTCTCCCGACCAGTACCGGGCGGGCGCCGGCGGGCGTGCCGACTACGGCGGGGACGTGGTGACCTCCGTCCGTGACCACCTCGCCCGCCGCGCCGACGCGGCGGTGTCCGCAGGCGTCGACGCGGGCTCGATCGTGGTGGACCCCGGGTTGGGCTTCGCCAAGGACGCCGCCGACAACTGGGCGCTGCTCCACCGACTCGACGTCCTCATCGACCTGGGCTTCCCGGTGTTGGTGGCCGCCTCCCGCAAGCGCTTCCTCGGGTCGCTCCTCGCCGACACCGCCGGTGTGCCCCGGGCGGTGGCCGACCGTGACCCGGCCACCGCGGCAGTCACCGCTCTCGCGGCGGCGGCGGGGGCGTGGGCCGTGCGAGTCCACGACGTCCCGCCGAGCGCCGACGCCGTACGGGTGACGGCCGCCTGGGCGGCCGGA
>NZ_JAALEF010000168.1:0-5744 GCF_014145245.1 Dietzia sp. B44
CCGTCCTCCGACTCCGACCGTCCTCCGACTCCGACCGGGCCCGGCGCGGGTTAGGGTTACCCGCGTGAGCGACCGGCCAGCGACCCCTCCCCGGCACCGGCACCGGGTCGAGCGCCCCCGACACGGGTCCCGCCTCGTTCCGTCCGGCGGCGCCGGCCGGATCACGGTGGTCGGACTGATCCTGGGCGCGGTCGCGACGATGATCGGGGTGGCGCTGCTGTGGCCGACCTTCCAGGACCCCGAGCTGGACCCGTACTTCGCCCAGTCGTCCGGGTCCTCGGTGGTGACCGAGCGGGGCGAGGTCGTGTCCACCGAGGTGGCACCCTGCGGCTCCCCGGACAACGGTCGGGTGCTGCCCGGTCCACCGCTCGAGCCCCGGTTCCCCGGCCCGGAGTGTCCGCGCTCGATCGTGCGACTCGACACCGGCCCGGACGCCGGCCGACAGGTCCTGCTGGAGATACCACCCGGGCCCGGATCCCCGGACCTCGGTGAGGGCGACCAGATCCAGCTGGGCCGCTCCCCCCAGGGGGCCACCGACACCTATGCCTTCGAGGACTTCACCCGCACCGTGCCCATGGCGTTGTGGCTCCTCGTGGGCGCCGTGGTGATGGTCGCCGTCGGGCGGTGGAAGGGACTGCGGGCCCTGATCGGGATCGCGGTGGCCCTCGTCGTCGTCGTGGGGTTCGTCCTCCCCTCCATCCTCGACGGCAACCCGGCCATCCTGGTGGCCGTGGTCGGCGGCTCCGCCGTGCTCTACCTGGTGATCTACGTGGTGCACGGGATCAACCTCAAGACGCACGCCGCGCTGCTCGGCACCCTGTCGGCGATGCTGGCGGCGGCGTTACTGAGCTGGGTGGTCATCGAGACCACCAGGATCACCGGGCTCAGCGGCGACTCCACGACCCAGGTCCAGGTGTTCGTGCAGCACGTCTCGCTGACGGGACTGCTGCTCGCCGGCTTCATCATCGGCGCCCTGGGCGTGCTCAACGACGTCACCGTGAGCCAGTCCGCGACCGTGTTCGAGATGCGCCACCTCGACCCGCACGCCGGACCCGTCCAGGTGTTCCGGTCGGCGATGGGGGTCGGACGCGACCACGTCGCCTCGATGGTCTACACCCTGGTGTTGGCGTACACCGGGTCGGCGCTGCCGCTGCTGCTGCTGTTCTCGCTGGGGACCCGCTCGCCGCTGTCGATCCTCACCTCCGACGTCGTGGCCGTGGAGCTGATGCGGTCGCTCGTCGGCGCGATCGCCCTCGCCCTGTGCGTCCCGCTCACCACCGCGGCAGCGGTGTGGCTCTCCCGCGACGTGACCCCGGAGGAACTGGACCGGGCGACCGTGGGCGCGCGGCACTGAGCGCCCGGACTACTGGCGGTACGAGGCCAGGAAGTTGCCGATCCGCTCGATCGCCACGGCCAGGTCGCGGCCGGCGGGCAGCGTGACCACCCGGAAGTGATCCGGGTCGGGCCAGTTGAACCCCGTGCCCTGGGTGACCAGGATGCGTTCGCGTTCGAGCAGGTCCAGCGCGAACAGGCGGTCGTCGTGGATCTCGTGGACCTCCGGGTCGAGCCTGGGGAACACGTAGAGGGCGCCCATCGGCTTGACGCAGCTCACCCCGGGGATCGAGTTGAGCTTCTCCCACGCGATGCCGCGCTGCTCGTGGAGCCTGCCCCCGGGCTCGATCAGCTCGTTGATCGACTGGTACCCGCCGAGTGCCACCTGGATGGCGTGCTGCGCGGGCACGTTGGGGCACAACCTCGTCGAGGCCAACAGCTCCAGACCCTCGAGGAACCCGGCCGCGTGCGCCTTGGGGCCGGTGATCGCCATCCAGCCCGCCCGGTAGCCCGCCACGCGGTACGTCTTGGACAGGCCGTTGAAGGTCAGGACCAGAAGATCGTGCGCGAGCGAGGCGATGGAGGTGTGCTGCGCCTCGTCGTAGACGATCCGGTCGTAGATCTCGTCCGCCAGGATGAGCAGACTGTGCTCGCGGGCCAGGTCCACGATCCCCTGCAGGACCTCCCGGGAGTAGACCGCCCCGGTGGGGTTGTTGGGGTTGATCACGACGATGGCCTTGGTCTTGGGCGTGATCTTCGAGGCGATGTCCTCGAGCGACGGGTTCCAGTCGTCCTGCTCGTCGGCGAGGTAGTGGACGGGCCTGCCCCCGGCGAGTGAGGTCATGGCGGTCCACAGCGGGTAGTCCGGGGCGGGGATGAGGACCTCGTCGCCGTCGTCCAGCAGCGCCTGCATCGTCATGGTGATCAGCTCGGACACGCCGTTGCCGAGGTAGATGTCCTCCACGTCCAGCTGCGGGAAGTCGGGGACCAGCTCGTACCGCGTGAAGATCGCTCGACGGGCCGACAGGATGCCCTTGGACTCCGAGTAGCCCTGCGCGTGGGGCAGTGCAGCGATCATGTCGCGCATGATCACGTCCGGCGCCTCGAACCCGAAGGGGGCGGGGTTGCCGATGTTCAGCTTGAGGATCCGGTGACCCTCCGCCTCGAGCTGGTTCGCCCGCGCCAGCACCGGGCCGCGGATCTCGTAGAGGACGTCCTTGAGCTTGGACGACTGGTCGAGCGTGCGCGGCTGGTGGAGCGTGCGTCCCGTGTTCTCCGGCGTCATGACTGCTGATTGTGCCACCTCGGTCGGACGAGGTTCCGGCCGCGCCGAACCGCGGTGTCAGAACCCGTGGCGTCAGATCCCGTACCGCAGGTCGATGATGGCCGGGATCTCCGAGAGGGGCAGGAGATCGTCGGGATGCTCCACCGAGAGGAAGTCCACGCAGCCTCGCGCGTGGGAGGCCAGGGCGTACGGCTGGGAGTCGATCGACAGGCCGGTGAGCTGACGGAGCCTGCGGACCTCGCCCCTGACGGTCGCCGTGGCGTCCCTGTCCCCGTAGAGCGCCTCGGACAGGGAGCGCGCGGTCCACGCCTCCCGGGACGCCAGGAGCGCGAGCAGTTCCGCCCTTCGCGGGGTGAGGTCGACCGTCGACCCGTCGGCCCGGATCACCGACGGCCTCCACCCGAGCAGACGGATCTCCGTCACCGGGTTGTCGCCCCGATCCGTGCTCTCGTCGGGGCCGGGTCCGGGGCGCGAGCCCGCGTCCGGCGGGCGGGGGTCGTCCGGGGACGGCCCACCCACTCCGTTCGCGAGCAGCGTCTCGGCCAACCGGGTACCGCAACGGACCAGCGCGGCCGTCTCGGAGCTCGAGAAACGGACCGGATGGGAGACGTCGAGGACCCCGAGGATCCTGCCGCGGGCGTCCCGGACGGGACTGGCCGTGCAGGTCCAGCCGTGATGGGCCCGGACGTAGTGTTCGCCGGCGGTGGCGTGGGTCAACGTCCCGGTCTCCAACGCGAGGGAGATGCCGTTCGTGCCGATCCCCCGTTCGGACCAGTCCGCGCCCTCGGCGAACGCGATCGAGTCGGCGCGGCGGAGTACGTGGGGACTTCCCGACCGCCAGAGCAGGCACCCCCGTGAATCGGTGAGGACCACCAGGTGCCGGCCCGCGGCGGAGGTGTCGGACACCGAGGCCACCACGTCCGCCGCGATGTGGCGCAGGGGTGTGCGCTGCCGCGCGTCGGCGACCTGTTCGCGGGTGAGCACGCGGGCCGGCATTTCCTGGTCCGGCGAGATCCCGGCCGCTCCGCTGCGCCTCCACGCCTGTAGGACCCGCGAGTCGAGGTCTGAGGTCGCGCCACCGGAGAGCGCGATCCCGTGGGCCCTGATGGAGCGCTCGGCGAAGGCCCGGGGGTCGGAGAACCGCAGGGCCGGGTGCAACGACATTGCCACCCCCTGGGGAAGAAAGTGTGATCTACGTCATTGCCGAAGCTACACGAGACGAAGGAGCGGACATGACCCAGACGACAGATGCACCGGCCGACCGGGGTGGGGCGGGCGGCGCCGGTTCAGGCGCCGACGCCACGGTCGAGAGGTGGCTCGGGGAGTTCGACGAGGCCCTCCGGGCGGGGGACGCGGAGCGCGCGGCGCAGTTGTTCGACCCCGAGGGCTACTGGCGCGACTTCGTCGCCTTCACGTGGAACCTCAAGACCCTCGAAGGGCGGGAGCAGATCCGCGGGATGCTCGATTCCCAGCTGTCCGCGGTCTCCCCCTCCGACTGGAGGCTCGACGACCCCGCGAGCGCGTCGGGTGACCTGACCGAGGCGTGGGTGACCTTCGAGACGGCGGTCGGCCGCGGATGGGCCCACCTCCGCTTGCGCGACGGCAGGGCCTGGACCCTCCTGACCACGATGCAGGAACTCAAGGGGCACGAGGAGAAGAGGCGCCGGACCCGGGACCAGGGCGTCGAACACGTCATCCGCAAGGGGCGCACGACGTGGCTCGAGAAGAAGCAGGAGCGCCAGAAGGCCCTCGGATACACCGAGCAGCCGTACACGGTGATCATCGGCGGAGGCCAGGGCGGGATCGGGCTCGCGGCCCGACTCAAGCGGCTGGGCGTGCCGACCATCGTGATCGAGAAGAACGAGCGGGCCGGCGACTCGTGGCGCAAGCGCTACAAGTCACTCCACCTCCACGATCCGGTCTGGTACGACCATCTGCCGTACATCCCCTTCCCCGACGACTGGCCGGTGTTCCCGTCCAAGGACAAGGTCGGGGACTGGCTCGAGCACTACACCGCGATCATGGAGCTCGACTACTGGTCCGGTACGCAGTGTCTGACCGCCGACTTCGACGAGGAGTCCGGGACGTGGCGGGTCGAGGTGGACCGGCGAGGCGAGAAGGTGGAGCTCCGCCCCACCCAGCTGGTGTTCGCGCTCGGGGTCTCGGGCTACCCGAACATCCCGCACGTCGAGGGCGCGGACTCGTTCACCGGCGAGCAGTGGCACTCCTCGGAGTTCACCGGGGAGGGGGACGTGGAGGGCAAGCGGGCCGTGGTGATCGGCTCGAACAACTCGGCCCATGACATCTGCGCCGCGCTCTGGGACCACGGAGCGGACGTCACCATGGTCCAGCGCTCCTCCACCCACATCGCGCGGAGCGAGTCGCTCATGTCGCTGGCGCTCGGACCCCTGTACTCCGAGGACGCACTGGAGGCGGGGGTGACGACCGAGAAGGCCGACATGCTCTTCGCCTCCTGGCCCTACCGCCTGCTCCCCGGGGTGCAGATCCCCGTCTACGAGCAGATGGCGGAGAAGGACTCGGAGTTCTACGGCCGACTCCGCGAGGCCGGATTCGAGCTGGACTTCGGGGAGGACGGGTCCGGCCTCTTTCTCAAGTACCTCCGGCGCGGTTCGGGGTACTACATCGACGTCGGTGCCAGCCAACTGGTGATCGACGGCGAGGTCGCGCTGGCACGCGGGCAGGTGACGCGGATCCGGGCCGACGGGGTGGAGCTGGACGACGGGACGATCCTGCCCGCCGACCTCATCGTCTACGCCACCGGGTACGGCTCGATGAACCAGTGGTTGACCGATCTCGTGTCGCAGGACGTCGCCGACCGGGTGGGCAAGGTCTGGGGATACGGTTCCGACACCACCCGGGACCCCGGGCCCTGGGAGGGGGAACTCCGCAACATGTGGAAGCCGACGAACGTCGAGCAGCTCTGGATCCACGGAGGCAACCTGCACCAGTCCCGCCACTACTCCAAGTACCTGGCCCTGCAGCTCAAGGCGAGGATGGAGGGCGTGCCCACCCCCGTGTACCAGGTCCAGGAGGCGCACCACCCCTGCTGACGGCGGGACCCGTCAATGCACCTGCGGCCCGTGATCGGGGTGTCCGATCACGGGCC
>NZ_JAALEF010000169.1:0-8317 GCF_014145245.1 Dietzia sp. B44
CGGCCGCGGGCGAGCGCGGCGACCGGGAGCAGACACAGGAGCACGACGGCCCATCCGCCCGGACCGGGCACCCAGCCCCCGGCAGCAGTGTGCGCGACCGTGGCGGTGAGCACGGACGCGAGCACCACCGCGACCGCGCGCCACTGCGCCATCGGGTCGCAGTAGCCGGTCACGACGTAGAACCTACGTCACCGCGTGATCACCACGCCCTCGCGGCTCCGCCTCCCCGTCGTCGGCTCCTCGGTCTCCCGGTGGCCTACCCGCCAACCTCCTCGGCAGCGGAGAGTGAGCGGTCAGGTGGTGCGGGTGTGGGCCCCCATGTCGTCGACCTCCATCTCGTCGAACTGCATGTCCCAGACGGGCGGCCCGTCCGGATGGTCGCGGCGTCCGGTGACGTGAAACCCGTGCCGCTCGTACAGCCGCACGTTCCGCTCATCCGAGGTCTCCAACCGCACGGCGCGGGCGCCTCGACGTCCCGCCTCGGCCAGAGCAAACACGAGCAGGGAGCTACCGAGACGCCTGCCCTGCGCGGCGGGGCGCACCCCGAGGGTCTCCAGGGTCCACCCGTCGTGCGGCGGCGATCCGTCGGCCAGCCTCCCGATGCGGTCGCCGTGCAGGGCCACGATCTGCTCGACGGCGTCGTCGTCGGCGTCCGGGGCGTCCGGGGGCAGGAGCGCGATCACGCCGTCACGGTCCTCGGTGACCGCGACGACCCCGTGCCGATAGGCGTGCGCCAGATAGAGCTGCTGCAGGGTGAGCAGGCGCTCGGCGTACCCCTCCTCGGGGATGACGTGACGGGTCCAGGGGTAGTGCGCGAACGCCTGGGCCAGGGTCTCGGCGGCGGGGGCGAGATCGTCCGGCGAGGCGAGGCGGGGGTCAGTCATTCTGGGCTCCTGCGGGTCGGATCATTGCGGTGGATTCCTGTCCGGGCCCCGTGGGCACCGTGCCGACGGGGAGGAAACCGAATCGCTCGTACAGGCGGCGGCTGCCCGCGGTGGTCGCCTCGAGGAACACCGGCTCCGGCCCGCCCTGGTCGATGATGTCCAGGCGGTGGCGCAGGAGGGCCGACCCGATCCCCTTCCCGCGAGCCTTGGGTCCGGTGGCGATGTCGTGGAAGTACCAGTGCGGCTCCGACGGCCGGTGTGCCTCGACCGCGCGGGTGTGTGCCATGCCGCGGCGCGCGGTGGGCGAGATCAGCAGTCGGAGAACCGCTGTGCCTCTCTCGCCCCATCGTGACCAGCGCCCCGCCTCGCGGTGCGGAGGCTCCCAGAGCAACGCCCCCAACGTCTGCCCGTCCTCCACGGCCACGTCGACCCGGTCCGGGTGCCGACGCACGTGGCGTCGATAGTGCGCGGTCAGGCGTGCGGACCGTGAGGCCTCGTCGGGGAAGAACTGCGCCCACGCCGGATCAGCGCCGAACGCCTCCCCGAGCATCTCCCCGATGGTCTGTGCATCGGAGGCCGCCGCCGGTCTGACTTCCACCATGTCTTCCTCCCTCGATCGCGCCCTATTCTACAATGTAGAAATAGTGTCTCGGGCTTGTCGGCCCGAAAGTGGGGGGACTGATGGTCGAGCGCCGCGTCGGACGAGGGCCCAGGGGGTTGTCCCCCGCCTTGATCGTCGAGGCGGCTGTCGGCGTGCTGGAGGAGAGCGGGCAGGAATCGTTCAGCATGCGCAGTGTGGGGCGCGCGGCGGGGTGCGACGCGATGTCGGTGGCCTATCACTTCGGGTCCAAGCAGGGGCTGGCCCGGGCCATGGCGTCGTGGCTCGACGGTCAGGTGCGGCCCGCCCCACCCGGGGCGCCCTGGCGACCGACACTGCGTCACCTGGCTGAGCAGTACCGCGCCCTGGCCAGGGCGTATCCCCGGACGTTCCCGTTGCTCCAGCGGTTCACCCACACCGGGTCGGCCGATTACGCCACGACCGAGGTGGTGCACGCGGCGATGCTGGGTGCGGGGGTCCCCCGGCCTCAGGTGGTGACGGTGACGGTGGGCTGGTACGCGACCGTCCTCGGGCTGGCCACGGCGGAGGCCCTAGGGTTGGTCGCTCCAGTGGACGACGTCACCGCGGCGGAGATCGAGGCCCTGCCCGCCGGGGACTATCCGCTCACCACCGGGCTCCTGGACGACTATCGCGGGATCGACCCCGGCGTCGTCTTTGGCACCGCCGTGGAGCTGATGCACGACGGGATCGAGCGGCTGGGCGGCGACCCGACCCCGGGCGGTCCACAGCGTCCCTAGGTACCTCAGCCCTCGGGGGTCCGCAGAGGCATCTCGTGAACCTCGCGGACGAACTCCGGCAACGGGTCGCCGGTGCGCAGGACAGTCGCGATGGCCGGATCCGCCAGGTGGAGCCGGCCCACCGAGATGAGGTCGAACTCGCCGGCCTCCAGGCAGCCCGCCACGGCATCGATGTTGTCCGCGGTGTGGGCGGGCGCCCCGGACTTCTGCTCGCGGAGAGAGGCCCCGATCCCCACCCCTCCGACCGCGCCCGTCGGCAACCCGGTCAGACGGCGGGCCCATCCGGCCAGGGACACCTCGCCGTCGTCGCCCTCCAGGTCCGGGAATGCCGGGTCGTTGAACCGCCTGGTGGAGGCGTCGAGCAGGTCCACCCCTGCGTCGGCGAGGGCGCCGAGGTACACGCCCAGCTCGTCGGGCGTGGTGGCCTTGCGGGCGGTGTAATCCTGCTGGGTGTGCTGGGAGAAGCGGTAGAACAGCGGGGCGTCGGGCCCGATCGCCTCGCGGACCCCGGCGACCACCGCGGCGGGGAACCGGCTGCGCGCGGCCAGGTCGCCGCCCCAGGTGTCGGTCCGCCGGTTGGTGTCGGACCAGACGAAGGAGTCGAGGAGGTACCCGTGCCCGCCGTGGAGGGTCACGCCGTCGAATCCGGCCTCCATCGCCAACCGGGCGGAGCGGGAGAACGCGTCGATCACCCCGGCGATGTCGCCCTCGGTCATCGGTGCGACCTCCGGTGACCACCGGGCGACGCTCCGCTCGGAATAGGTGGTGACGCCCGGGGTGCCCCATCGCCCGGACGGCCGCATCGGGTGCCTCTCCATGAGCCTGTCCCGGTTGGCCCGGTCGAAACGGGCGTTGGCGCCCCAGAGCGGGCCGACGTGCCACAGCTGCGTCAGGATGCGGCCCCCGGCGGAGTGGACCGCGTCGGTGACCTGCCGCCAGGCGGCCACGGACGCAGGCCCGTCGAGGCGGGGGATCCAGCCGTGATCCACCGAGGTCGGGTGGTCCACGCCGATCCCCTCTGTGACGATCAGCGCGGTCCCGCCGGCAGCGCGGGAGGCGTAGTAGTCGCGGTTCACCTCGTCGGGCAGGGCGTCCGGGCAACCCATCCGCGTCATGGGCGACATGACCAGGCGGTTGGCCAGCTGTATGGACCTGACCTGCAGGGGTCGGAACAGTGCCTCGCGCGTGGTGGCGACCGATGACGTCATCTCGTGGGACCTCTTCTACTCCGGTGAGGGCGAGCTTCCGGGCCCGGGCCGGCGACGCCATCACTTGACAACTGTCAATAGTAGAGAAGTCCGGCCCGCCGTGGCGAGCGTTCCGCCCGACCGCCTCCACCGGGTCCTACGCTGTGGTGATGAGAGTCCTGGTCACGGGGGGCGTGCGCTCCGGTAAGTCGAGGCACGCCGCCGGCCTGCTGGAGGGCCGCGACCACGTCACCGTCGTCGCACCCGGACCGGTGGCGGACGGCGGCGATCCCGACTGGGACCACCGGGTCGCGCGCCACCGCGCCCACCGGCCCACGGGATGGGACACGGTGGAGACCGTGGACCTCGCGTCGGCGCTCGGTGCCGCCGCCGGTCCGGTGCTCGTCGACTGCCTGGGGACGTGGGTCACCGCGATCCTGGACCGCGCGGAGCTGTGGGATGCGCCGATGGACGCCGCGCACGACATGGTGGACCAGCACGTCGCGGCGGTCCGTGAAGCCTTGAGGGATCACGACGACGAGGTGGTGCTGGTGACCAACGAGGTCGGATACGGGGTCGTGCCGTCCCATCGCTCCGGCGGGGTGTTCCGTGACCTCCTGGGCGCTGTCAACCAGGGAGTCGCCGAGGCGTGCGACGAGGTGCACCTGGTCGTATGTGGTCGGGTACTCCGGGTGTGACCCCCGCCCCGGAAGTCGGATCGACTCCGGGGCCCGGCCGGTAGCGGACCGGAATCGCCGTAGCCCCGGTCACCGACGCTGCGGTACGAGCGACCATCGACTCCCCGCGCGTGCCGATCGCCCCTCGCGATCCGGAAGCTCCGTGCGATAGGGAAGACCGGCGTGGCCGAGCAGCCCCGCGTTGGCGTCGGCGAGCAGCGCGTCGACCGTCTCGCGGGCGCAGGTCTTGTTGGACCCGATGAACCCGCGGGGACCTCGCTTGATCCATCCGACCACGTAGGCGCCGGGGACCTCGGACCCGCCGGGGCTGTCGAGGACGCGGCTGGCGCGGTGGGGGATCGTCGCGGTGACCGGGTCGAACGGCACGCCGGGCACGGGTACCCCGCGGTAGCCGACCGAACGCAGGACCAGTCCCGCGGGCAGGACCTCCTCGGTTCCCGGGCGGGGGACCGCGCGCACGTCGCCGTCCAGGCTGGTCAACTCCGTCCCCGCGATCCGCAGTCCCTCGACGCGTTCCGCACCGACGACCTCCACGGGTGCGGTCTGGAAACGCAGGACGATCCGCGGCATGCCCGTCCGCGGCGTGCGGGCGGCCACCTCCGCGAGGCAGTCGAGCATGAGGGATCTCTGGGGATCGGTCTCCGCCCCCGGATCGATCCCGTCCGGGGCGTCGACGCGCAGGTCGATGTCCTCACGCGAGGCCAGCCCGACGAGTTCGGGAAGGGTGAACGCGGCCTGGGCGGGCCCGCGTCGACCCAGCACGACGATCTCCCGGATGCGACTGTCCCGCAGGGCCTTCAGGGCGACAGGGGAGATGTCGGTCGCGGCGAGGGACTCCGCAGGGGTGGCGAGGATCCGGGCGACGTCGAGGGCGACGTTGCCGTTGCCCACGATGACGGCCCGCTCGTGGTCGAGCGGGACCCGGGCCTCGACGTGGTCGGGGTGGCCGTTGTACCAGGACACCACCTCCGTGGCGGACATGCTCCCGGGGAGCCCGGTGCCCGGGATCTCGAGGGGGCGGTCGGTGCTGGCCCCGGTCGCGTAGACCACGGCGTCGTGGGCGGCGGCGAGCTCGTCCACGGTGACATCCCGGCCGATCTCCACCCCCAGCCGGTAGGTGAATCCGGCCTGGGCCTCGATGAGCGCGAACAGGTCGGTGACCGACCGGGTCCTCGGGTGGTCGGGGGCCACGCCGTGCCGGGCCAGGCCGTGGGGGACGGGCAGGCGATCGAAGACGGTCACCTCGACGCCCGGCTGCCTGAGCAGCTCGTCGGCGGTGTACAGAGCGGCGGGGCCGGCTCCGACGATCGCCACCCGCAGTGGCTCCCCCGCGGGGCCGCGGTCCCGCACCAGACGGCGGATCGGGGGGACCGGCGCCTGGGGCGGGTACGGGCGAGACGGCGTGCTCAACACGGCGTTGAGGTCGAGGAAGACCTGCTCGCCAGGGGCGAGGCGGTCGTCGGGGACGATCGCCCCGACCGGGCACGCTCCCACGCACGCCCCACAGTCCACGCAGACGTCCGGGTCGATGTACAGCATCTCGGCGGTGGCGAAGTCCGGCTCGTCCGGAGTCGGGTGGATGCAGTTGACCGGGCACGCGTGGACGCAGGACGCGTCGGCGCAGCAGGCCTGCGTGACGACGTGGGGCATCAGACGGCGGCGGAGTACGAGACGGGCGGCTCGCTGCGGTAGCGGGAGGCGCGGCCGTCGATCTTCAGCGCCCGCCAGACCCGCCGGGCGAGCGGGTTCATCAGGCCGGACTGCTCGGCGAGCATCCGCACGTCGGAGAAGAGGTCGGACAGGAACTCGCGGGACTTCGGGCTGTCCCAGTACAGCTCGTCGATGACCTCGCGGGGGACACCGAACTCCTCGCGGAATTCCTTGGTCGGCTTGAGGATGGAGTCGCACAGCACCCGCATGATCACGGGGAAGGCCAGGGAGACCGCGAAGATCTGACCGCGGCTCATCCGGGGCGCGTGGCGGGCCACGTAGGTGTGCGCGAAGGAGATGTGCCGGGCCTCCTCGGCCACGTGGATCTCCATGATGCGGCTCAGGACGGGCGGGAGCTCGTCCGCGCCGCGCAGGATCTGCTTCTGCGTGTGGTCGATCGGCTCCTCGCCGGCGAGGACGCCGATGAAGAAGCCCACCGGTGTGAGGGAGGCGAACCACGGGATGATCGGCGAGACCCGGCGCATCCAGCGGGGCAACCCGGGTACGTCGGCACCGATGATGTTGACGCCCTGCTGGAACATCTGGGTGTGGTGGCACTCCTCGGTCGCCTCGTGGGTGAGGTACCGGAACTCGGCCGACCCGTTGTCCAGGTTCGAGATGTACTGCATGATCCCGCGGATCAGGATGTTCTCGAACTGCAGCCCGACCTTCATGATGTTGGCCTGGCGCCACAGCCCGATCTCGATCTGGGTCTCGACGGGCAACGCCTGGTACCAGGGGTGGGCGCCCAGCGGATCCACGTCCGCGGGCAGGACCCAGCGCTCGTCGGTGCGGTCCACACGGAAGTCGGGGTGATCCCAGGGGACGTCGACGAACGCGTCGAAGTGGCGTCGGACCGACGCCTCGGACAGGCGGAGGAGGGCGGCGTCATACTCCTCGCGGGAGCTGCTCGGGGTCGGGCTCGAGGGGGCGGTGGTGGGCGTGGGTGCGGTCATGGCGATCCCTTTCGTTTCCGACGATGTGGGTCGGAGAGAGCCTCGGAGTACAGAGTGACATTTGAGGTCTCTTTGTAACTGAGGCTAGGCAGCGCGGGCCCTCGTGTCAACGCCCGGGCGCCTACCGCCTACGCACCGTCGGAATGTCCCCGCCCACCGCGGAGTTGTGGGCCCAGGTGCCTCCTGGCGAACTCCCGGGCCACGTCGGGGTCGTCCAGATCGATGGTCGTGGAGGGGGTGAGGACGAATGAGATCACCAGACGGACGGTCACCTCGGCGGCCACGAGCAGTTCGTCGTGCGACCGGGAGTCGTCGAGGCTGGTGGCCATCTCCGAGGCGAGGAACTCGGCACTGCTGCTGACCAGGGGTTCGGCCCGGACGGTGAGATACGGGACGGCGACCTCGGGTTCACTCTCGAGGAGCCGGTTGAGCAGCCCGTGGGCGCGCAGGGTCTCGACGGTGTAGAGGAAGCCTTCGGTGAGCTTGGACTCCACGTCGTCGTACCGGTCGATCTCCTGCTTCAGCCCGGCCAGGATGCGTCCGGACTCGCGGAGCAGGACGGCGTTGATGAGCTCCTGCTTGTTGGCGAACCGGCGGTAGAGGGTCATCCGGGACAGGCCCGACCGCTGCGTGATGTCCCCCATCGTCGACCGGGTCACGCCGAAGAGCTCGAACTGCCGCACCGCCGCGTCGAGGAGCTTCTCCCCGATGTCGTCCGTGGTGCCGCTCGGCACGTGGCGGTCCAGGGCGGCGCGGATGAAGGTCGCGGCGGTGAACGGGAGATTCGCGGGCATCGGTCGATTGTCCCTCACCGGGCGCGCTCGCGCCGGGGTGTGGAATGACCCGGTGTGGCGGGACCCGGGACGTCGCGTCCGGACCACACCGTCAGTCCCCGAGCGCGCGACGGATGGCGTCGTCGATCCCGGTCATCTCCCACCCCGGGGGGAGCAGGTCCGTCGCCGGGCCGGCGGCCACCATCTCGTGGCGGAGACTCTCGATCAGCCCGGCGACGGTACCGGCGTCCACGTCCATGAGCGGGGACAATCCCGCCGCGACCAGATCCCACGGCACCCCGAAGACCGGGACGCGGAGTGTCGGGAGCCCGGCGACCCGGGAGAACCTGCGCAGCAGCGCGGGGTAGGTCAGCGCCTCCCCGCAGCCGAGGTCGCCGTGCCCGGTGCGGGGAGCCACTTCGAGGGCGTGACACAGGGCCTCGACGACGTCACGCTCGGCGACCGGCTCCACGCGGCCGCCGCGCATCCAGCGGGGGACCGGTTGGACCGGCAACCGTTCACACAGGGTGCGCATCATCTCGAAGCCCACCGAACCGGAGCCCAGGACGATGCCGGCCCGCAGGGTGAACACCGGCGTGGGTCCGTCCGAGAGCAGGTGTTGGACCTCGAGTCGGGAGGACATGTGCCGGGAGAGAGGCTCCCCGGGGCCTCCGGACGGGGCGAGCCCGGAGACGTACACGCACCGCTGGACGCCGGCTGCGGCCATCGCGTCGCGCATCGCGGACGCGCCCG
>NZ_JAALEF010000170.1:0-7813 GCF_014145245.1 Dietzia sp. B44
CCGCCGACCCCGAGGAGGCGCGGGGGCTCCACATCGACGGCATCGACGCCCTCCTCGGCGCGGGTCGGATCAGCGAGGCCGCCGCGCTGTCCCACACGCTCGACCGGGTCCGGCCCGACCCGCGCCGCGATGCGGTCCTCGGTTCGCTCGCGCTCCACCTGGGACACGCGGGAGAGGCCGAGGCACTCCTCCGGCGAGCCCTCGACGCCGGGCAGTCCGGTTCTCCCGGTGTCACCGCCCCCGACCCCGTCGCACTCGCCCAGAAGTTCGTGGTGCACTCACTGTGCCTGTGGCGCCCCGACCAGCTGAGGCACTGGGCCGGGGTCGTCATCGGGGGCGCCCATCCCGACCAACCGGAGGTCGAGGAGGCCCGAGCCATCACCGTCCTGGGCGAGGCGATCGACGCCGCCCCGGGAGGCGGCGTCACCGACGAGGACCGGATCGGTTCTCTCGCCCCCGCGGTGGCCCAGCGCTTCGAGATGGCCTCCGGATGGATCGCGCTCGCCCACGACGATCTCGAGACGGCCCGCCACCGCCTGGGTTCCGCCGTGCCGACGGCCGACGTCTCCGGTTCCGCGCGGATCTCGCTGTGGGCTCAGGCGTGGCTCGCACGCACCCACCTGCTCCGGGGGGACTGGGACGAGGCGCTCCGGGTCGTCGACACCGCCGCCCGACGTCTCGAGGATCTCGAACTGGACCTGCTCGCCCCGGTGATCCACTGGTCCGGTGCCGTTATCAGGTCCATGCGCGGCGACCACCTGGGGGCGGCCGCACACCTGAGGCACCTCACCACCACCGCGGACGCCTACCCGGTGCAGATCATCCCCTCCGCCATGGGGCGCATGCAGGTCGCCGCCGCCGCCGGTGACTACACCTCGGTGCGACGGGCCGCCGAACCGCTGCACGCCCTGTCCCTCCGGCTCGACATCGACCAGCCGGGTTTCTGGCCGTGGCACGATCTCTACGCCCACTCCCTCGTCCTGGCCGGCCGGCTCGAGGACGCCGAGGCGCTCATCGGTCCCCCCGAACAGCGGGCCGTGGAGCTGGGCCACCGGTCCACGCAGGCCAGGCTCGGCGCCGTCCGCTCCCGGATCGCCGCCGTCCGCGGGGACGTGGAGGAATGCTCCCGCATCTTCCACCGGAGCCTGGAGTACCTCGACGGACTGGCGATGCCGTACTACTCCGCACAGATGCACTTCGGGTTCGGCCAGACCCTGCGTCGGGCCGGTCGGCGCCGCGAGGCCCACCTCGCCCTCGGGACCGCCCGAGACCTCTACGAACAACTCGGTGCTCATGCCTACGTCGAGCGCTGTGAGCGGGAGCGCCGTGCCGGGGGCGTCGACGTGGCCCGCGCGGTCGGCAACTCCACCCTCACCCCGCAGGAACGGGCCGTGGCCACCCTCGTCGCGGCGGGGCGGACCAACGCCCAGGCAGCCGAGGAGTTGTTCCTCAGCGTCAAGACGATCCAGTACCACCTCACCCGCATCTACTCGAAGCTCGGGATCAACGGCCGCACCGAGCTGGCGGCCCACGTCGCCAGGTCCCGCCACCCGTTCGGGCCCGACCCCGACGATCCAGGAGTCCCGTGACCGCCGACGACGCCCCCACCGACCGGTGGAGCCGGGACACCGACACCCCGGCGGGAGACCCGTCCCGGACCGCCGCCCTGCTGCCGATCGAGATCCCCCGTCAACGCCGGCCCTCGCCGCGGCAGGTTCTCGCGGACCTGGGCCCCAGAGAATGTGCCAACGCCCTCATCGCGCTGATCTTCTCCGCGACCGGCCCCGTCGCCGTGATCCTGGCCGCGGGAGAACAGGGCGGGTTGTCCCCGCAGGAACTGTCCTCGTGGATCTTCGGGGTGTTCTTCGCCAACGGCATCCTGACCATTCTCATGAGCTGGATCTACCGGACCCCGTTGGCGTTCTTCTGGACCATCCCCGGCACCGTGATCGTGGGCAACTCGCTCGGCCACCTGCGGTGGTCCGAGGTGCTGGGCGCCTACGTCGTCACAGGCGTCGTGATCCTGCTGATCGGCCTCAGTGGGGTCGCGCGCAGGGTCATGGACTGGATACCGATGCCCCTGATCATGGCCATGGTGGCCGGGGTGTTCCTCCGGTTCGGCCTCGGCCTGGTCGACGCGGTGTGGGCCTCCGCCACCGTGGCCCTTCCCATGGTGGTGGCCTTCCTCGCCGTCGGGGCCGTGCCGCGAGTGGCCCGGGTGTTCCCGCCCATCCTCGCCGCGATGCTGGTGGGGATCATCGCGGTGATACTCGACGGAGGGTTGTCCCGGGGAGTCCTGGACGACGGGCTGTTCGCCGTACCCATGGCGCAGGCGCCGGAGTTCACCCTCCGCGGTCTCACGGAGTTGGTGGCCCCCCTGGCCATCACCGTGCTCGTCGTCCAGAACGGCCAGGGAGTCGGGGTCCTCCGTGCCAAGGGGCACCATCCGCCGGTGAACGCCTGCGCCGTGGCCTGCGGGATCTGGTCACTGCTGGTCTCCGCGATCGGCGCGGTCTCCACCTGCCTGACCGGACCGACCAACGCGCTGCTCGTCTCATCCGGCGAACCCCGCCGGCACTATGCGGCCGCGATCGGCACTGGCGGACTCGCCCTGATCGTGGGGGTGCTCTCCCCCGCGTTCGTCGGCCTCATGGTCGGGACGCCGGCGGCCTTCGTCGCGGCGCTCGGCGGGCTGGCGATGCTGGCGCCGCTGCAGTCGGCGTTCGTCACGGCGTTCCGCACCGACCGCGCGTTGGGGCCGCTGGTGTGCCTGCTGGTGACGGTGGCCGACGTGTCCCTGCTCGGCATCTCCGCGCCGTTCTGGGGGATCGTGCTGGGGCTCGCGGTGTCGGCGCTACTGGAGCGCCGCACCACGACCTGACGGCTTCTACGCCGACTTCTCCCGGGGCTCGGAGTCGGAGAAGGGGACGATCGTCGGCAGCACGTTGTTGCGCACCGTCTCGCCGGTGACCACCACGCGGGCCACGTCGTCACGTCCGGGGATGTCGTACATGACCGGGAGGAGGACCTCCTCCATGATGGCGCGCAGGCCACGGGCTCCGGTGCCGCGCAGGATCGCCTGGTCGGCCACGGCCTCGAGGGCGTCCGTGGTGAACTCCAACTCGACGCCGTCCATCTCGAAGAGCCGGGCGTACTGCTTGACGAGCGCGTTCTTGGGCTCGCTGAGGATGTTGACCAGCGCCTCGCGGTCCAGGCTCGTCACGGTCGCCACGACCGGCAGGCGCCCGATGAACTCGGGGATCAACCCGTACTTCACCAGATCCTCGGGCATGACCTCGGCGAAGTTCTCGGTGGTGTCCAGGGAGCTCTTGCTGGCCACCTCGGCCCCGAAGCCCATCCCCTTGCGACCCACACGGTCGCCGACGATCTTCTCCAGGCCCTGGAAGGCCCCGGCGACGATGAACAGCACGTTGGACGTGTCGATCTGGATGAACTCCTGGTGCGGGTGCTTGCGTCCACCCTGCGGGGGCACCGACGCCTGCGTACCCTCGAGGATTTTCAGCAGCGCCTGCTGGACGCCCTCGCCGGACACGTCGCGCGTGATCGACGGGTTCTCGGCCTTGCGGGCGATCTTGTCGACCTCGTCGATGTAGATGATGCCCATCTCGGCCCGCTTGGTGTCGTAGTCCGCGGCCTGGATGAGCTTGAGGAGGATGTTCTCCACGTCCTCACCGACGTAGCCGGCCTCGGTCAGCGCGGTGGCATCGGCGATGGCGAACGGGACGTTGAGCATCTTGGCCAGGGTCTGGGCGAGATAGGTCTTGCCACACCCGGTCGGCCCCAGCATGAGGATGTTGGACTTGGCCAACTCGACGGCGTCACCGCGACCGAGGGAGGCCCCCACGCGGATGCGCTTGTAGTGGTTGTAGACGGCCACCGCGAGGTTCCGCTTGGCGGCGTCCTGTCCCACCACGTACTCGTCGAGGAACGCGTGGATCTCCGACGGCTTGGGCAGCTCGTCGAGTGCCGAGTCCTGCGAGTCCTCGACCTCGGACTCGATGATCTCGTTGCACAGCTCGATGCACTCGTCGCAGATGTAGACCCCCGGACCGGCGATCAGCTTTTTGACCTGCTTCTGGCTCTTCCCACAGAAGGAACACTTCAACAGGTCGCCGCTCTCACCCACACGTGCCATGAGTTCTACGTCCTCGCATTCCAGGGGCCCGGATTCACACCCCGTAGTCGACGGTACGCGGGAGGGCCGACAATTCCGACCCCCCGCGCGATCAGTTCATTGGACCTGACGGCGCACCGCTACCCACTACGGCGCGCCGCCCGGACGTCAGTTGGTCGACGACAGCTTGCGGTAGTCGAACACGGTGTCGATGATCCCGTAGTCCTTGGCCTCAGCGGCCGTGAGGATCTTGTCGCGATCGGTGTCCTTGCGGATCTTGTCCGCGTCGTGACCGGTGTGCCGCGCCAGCGTGGTCTCCATCAGACGTCGCATGCGCTCGATCTCCGCGGCCTGGATCTCGAGATCCGATGCCTGCCCCTGCATGCCGCCGGTCGACGGCTGGTGGATGAGGATGCGGGCGTTGGGCAACGCGGCCCGCTTGCCATTGGTGCCCGCCGCGAGCAGGACGGCGGCGGCCGAGGCCGCCTGCCCCAGGCACACCGTCACGATGTCGGGGCGCACGTACTGCATCGTGTCGTAGATCGCCATGAGCGAGGTGAACGACCCACCGGGCGAGTTGATGTACATCGTGATGTCGCGGTCCGGATCCTGGCCCTCGAGGACGAGGAGCTGGGCCATGATGTCGTTCGCCGAGGCGTCGTCGACCTGGGTGCCCAGGAAGATGATGCGCTCCTCGAAGAGCTTGTTGTACGGGTTGGACTCCTTGACGCCGTAGCTCGAGTGCTCGACGAAGGAGGGAAGAATGTATCGGGAGGTCGGCAGTGAGGTCATCGGTGACTCCGTGGTGGTGTGCGGGGCGGGCTGGGCTGCGGGAGCGCTCCCGTGGGCGACGGGTTCGACGTTCACGACGGCGACGTTCCGCCGGTCTGGGACGCGCGCGTGATCACGTGGTCGACGAACCCGTACTCCTTGGCCTGCTGCGCGGTGAACCACCGGTCACGGTCCGAGTCCTCGGTGACCTGCTCGAACGACTGGCCCGTGTGGTCGGCGATGAGCTCGGCCATCTGCTTCTTAGTCAAGGCGAGCTGCTCGGCTTGGATGGCGATGTCGATGGCCGACCCGCCGACTCCGCCGGAGGGCTGATGCATCATGATCTTGGCGTGCGGCAGCGCGAAACGCTTGCCCTTGGTACCGGCGGCCAGGAGGAACTGGCCCATCGAGGCCGCAAGTCCCATCGCATACGTGGAGACGTCGCACTCAACAAACTGCATGGTGTCGAAAATCGCCATGCCCGCGGACACCGAGCCGCCGGGCGAGTTGATGTACATGGCGATGTCGCGGGTGGGGTCCTCCGCCGCGAGCAGCAGGATCTGCGCGCAGAGGCGGTTGGCGATGTCGTCGTCCACCTGGGAACCCAGGAAGATGATCCGTTCCTGCAGGAGACGCTCGTACACCGAGTCGCCGAGGCTCAGCCCGTGGGATCCGGGAGAGCTGAGGGCGGGTTGCGTCGAACCGGGCTGTGCCGCTGAACCGTTCTGGGCCACGGGGTACCTACCTTCGCTGATCGTCTCACCGCTCCCGCGGTGCCCGGCCGTCCGGCGGCCGGGTATCCGTTACGTCAAACAGTAACCAACGCCCACGACGGAACCGTCCCGACAGGGCGGGTGTTCGCTCTCAGCGTCGCCTCGCGCGGTCACCGGGGACGCGAACGACGGAGCCGGGGACCACCGTGAGATGGTCCCCGGCTCCGGGGGGTCAGGCGGTGACGATCAGGCGTCGGTGGCCTTCTCGTCGGAGGTGTCGGCCTCGACCTCGGCAGAATCGGCGGACTCGGTGGAGTCTGCATCCTCAGCGCTCTGGTCCTCACCCGAGCCGAAGAACTCGGTGGTGTCGACCGTGTTGCCCTCGGTGTCCGTGACGTTCGCCTGGACGATGACGTCGGCCAGGGCCTTGGAACGGCGCACATCGGAGAACAGCGACCCGAGCTGGCCGGCCTGCTGGATCTGCTGCACGAACTGGTTCGGGTCCATGCCGTAGCGCTGGGCCTGGAACATGATGTGCTGCGTGAGCTCCTCCTGCGAGACCTCGGTCGAGGCCTCCTCGGCCACGGCGTCCAGCAGGAGCTGGCTACGGATGGCGCGGGCGGCGCCCTCGCGGGTCTCGGCCTCGAAGGTCTCGCGGTCGGTGCCCTCGGCGGCCAGCGCCTGGTCGAGGATCGCCGGGTCCCCACCGAACTGGTCGATGAGCTGGTGCATCTGCGCGTGCGCCTCGGACTCGACGAGGGACTCCGGGGTCGGGATCTCGGTGGCCTCGATCAGCGCGTCCAGGACCTTGTCGCGGATCTCGCCGGCGAGGCCGGCCTTGGCCTGCTGCGCCACCTTCTCCGTGAGGTCGGCCTTGAGCTCGTCGAGGGTGTCGAACTCGCTGGCCATCTGCGCGAACTCGTCGTCGGCGTCGGGGAGCTCGCGCTCCTTGACGGACTGGACGGTCACGGTGATGACCGCCTCCTTGCCGGCGTGATCACCGGCGACGAGCGAGGAGGTGAACTCCTTGGACTCGCCGGCCTTGAGGCCCTCGGCGGCGTCGTCGAGGCCCTCGACGAGCGTGCCGGAACCGAGCTCGTAGGACAGGCCCTCGGTCGAGGCCTCGTCGACGGGCTCGCCGTCGACGGTGGCGGCCAGGTCCACCGAGAGGAAGTCGCCCTTCTCGGCACCGCGCTCGACGCCCTTGAGGGTGCCGAAGCGGGCGCGGAGGTTGTCGAGCTCGGTCTCCACCGCCGCCTCGTCGGTGGCGGGGGCCTCGACGGTGACCGCCAGCTCAGAGTAGGTCGGGAGGGTGATCTCGGGGCGCACGTCCACCTCGGCGGTGAACTCCACGACGTCGCCGTCCTCGAGCTTGGTCACCTCGATCTCCGGCTGCGCCAGGACCTTGAGGTCGTGCTCGTCGACGGCCTGGCCGTAGCGGGTCGGGATCATGTCGTTGATGACCTGCTCCAGGACCGCCGGGCGACCGATCCGCGCCTCGAGGAGCTTGGCGGGGGCCTTGCCCGGACGGAAGCCGGCGATGTTGACCTGGCCGGCGAGCGACTTGTACGCCTTGGCGAAGTCCGGCTCGAGCTCAGCGAACGGCACCTCCACCGTGACCTTGACCCGGGTCGGGTTCAGCTGCTCGACAGTGCTCTTCACGGTGATGATCTCCTAGGAAAGTCGTGTGGGGTTCGTGTTTCGGGCTCCGCTGGTCGGGATGACAGGATTCGAACCTGCGACCCTCCGCTCCCAAAGCGGATGCGCTACCAAGCTGCGCCACATCCCGGTGAGTCGCGCGACCGACCACCCCGCGCCGTACGCGGGAAACCTGCCGGGCCGCCAAACCAACTCGCCCAGTGTACGACAGTGCCGCATCACGGCAGATTCCGAGTTGGCGGGCCGGGAGTTGGGAGCGCCGCACCGGTCCGGTAGTGTTGTCTCAGCGCGAGCGAGACGAGGGGGAAACCCCAGGTCAGCCGCCGATGCGGGCGTAGCTTAATGGTAAAGCCCCTGCCTTCCAAGCAGGCTACGCGGGTTCGATTCCCGTCGCCCGCTCCACACGACGCCCCCGCGACGCCCTCCAGGGGCTCCCGGCGCTCCCGGCGCTCCCGAGGATGGCGTCTCGCGGTAGCGCCTGTTCGATCGGATCCCAGCCGCCCCTGGGCATGGCGTCTCGCGGTAGCGCCTGTTC
>NZ_JAALEF010000170.1:7932-13562 GCF_014145245.1 Dietzia sp. B44
ACGCCGTCGCGACGTGCGGCTGCGAGATGCTCGCCCGCTAACCGGCTAACCCGCCCGCCCGCAGCTGCGACTCGGCGACGGGTTCAGCGCGGCCGTCCCGGCTGGCAGGTCGGACACCAGAAGAGGGTCCGCGCCTCCAACGTCTGCAGGACGATCTCGTCGCGGCACACCCGGCACCGCCAGCCGTCCCGTTGGTAGACGTAGTTGCGCGGCCGGTCGGCACCACGTCGGGGCACGTCCCCGTGGTCGTGCTCCGGGCGGATCGTGTGGATGGCGCCGGTCTCCACCCCCACCTCCATCAACTGCACCAGGTCGTCCCAGATCGCGCGGAACTCGCCCTCCGTCACCCGCGAGCCGGCTCGGAACGGGTCGATACCGTGCCGGAACAGCACCTCGGCGCGGTAGACGTTCCCGACTCCGGCCAGGACCTTCTGGTCCATGAGCAGCGCACCTACCGGCCGCGCACTGCGTGTGATCCGCGCCCACGCCCGCCCGGGATCGGCGTCGGGATCCAGGGGATCGGGGCCCAGACGGCCGCGCACCTCGGCCACACCCGCCTCGTCGATGACGTCGCACCTGGTGGGTCCGCGCAGGTCGACGTAGTGGGCGGGCCGGCCCTCCGACCCCCCGCCGGGAAGCATCGCCCCGACCCGCATCCGCACCTGCCCCACCGGCGCGGGCGGCTCCTCCCCCTGCGGCACGAGGTGCGTGTCGAAGAATCCGTACAGCCCCAGGTGGACGTGGACGACGAGGCCGCCCTCGTAGTGGTGGAAGAGGTGCTTGCCGACGGCTGTGGCGTGCTCGAAGTACCTACCGTCGACGACGACGTGGTCCGCGAACCGCCCCTGTGGGCTGGAGACGCGGACGGGCCCGCCTGCGAAGTACTCGGTGTGCAGGCGGGCCAGCCGGTGGAGGGTGTGCCCCTCAGGCACGGAGTGTCTCAGGCATGGTGTCGCCCGGGCACGACGCTTCTCGGACGCTTCTCTGATCAGGCCCCGGGGACCGGCGGGGCCTCGTGGGTGCGCTCGTACTCGGCGAGGATGTCGATGCGCCGCTGGTGGCGCTCGGCCTCCGACCAGGTCTGGTCGAGGAACGCATCGACGATCGCCAGTGCCTCCTCCTGCGAGTGCATGCGCCCACCGATACCGATCAGCTGCGCGTTGTTGTGCTCACGGGCGAGGCGCGCGGTCTCGACGCTCCACGCCAGGGCGCAGCGGGCACCGGGAACCTTGTTGGCCGCGATCTGCTCGCCGTTGCCGGAGCCGCCCAGCACGATCCCGAGGCTGCCCGGGTCCGCCACGACCTTGCGAGCCGCGTCGATGCAGAAGGCCGGGTAGTCGTCCTCCGCGTCGTAGGTGTGGGCGCCGCAGTCGACCACCTCGTGGCCGGAGGTCTTCAGGTGCTCGGCGATGACGTTCTTGGTCTCGAAGCCGGCGTGGTCCGCTCCCAGGTAGATGCGCATGGCGGCGATTCTGCCACGTCGGACCCGGGCCGCCGACAACGGTGGAGTCACTTGGACAGCCGGATCACCATCGTCTCCGACGCCGCACCCTCCGCGGCGACGAAACCCATGTCGGCGTACAGCCTCCGGGCCGGATTGCCTGCCTCGACGCTGAGGCTGACCCGTTCCAGACCCCGGTCCCCCGCTGCCGCGAGCGCCTCTTCGAGCAGCAGGGCTCCGAGGCCTCTCCCGCGGTGCCCGGGCCAGACGCACACGCTGAGCTCGGGGACTCCGTCGGCCACGTACCCGTAACCGGGATCCGCGGCGTCGAGGAACAGCAGCCACACCACACCGACCGGGCGTCCGGACACCTCCGCCACCAGCCCGAAGTCGCCACGGTCGGGTCGGAGTGCCGAATAGTGCGCCAGCGCGGGGTCGGCCGCCACGTCGGCGGCGGTGACCCGCTCCTGCCCCGTCCAGTTGACGTTGAGCACGGTGGCCTCTTCCACCAGTGAGTCGTCATCTGCGGAGAGCGGCCGCACGTGTACCGAGCCATCCGCGCTGTCCGCGGGCACCCTGAGCCACGAGATGTTCTCGGGGATCGCGAACGAGCGGGGGCGATGTCACTGCTCGACGACGCCGGTGTACCGCAGCCGGTCCGGGCGCAGCCAGCAGGTGTGATCGGGCCCCCATCCAGCGAGGACGGACGCCCCCTGCGCGGTGTCGATTGCGCGCCCGGCGGTGGAGAGGTAGCCGGTGACGGTCACGTGGACCGCGTCGTAGTGCTCGGCGACCTCGGCCCAGTCGGGGATCCACCAGCTTCCATCGCGCCCGGTGGTTCGCCACCAGTCGCCCCGCTTCTCCTGGGTCACCTCCAGCGGGAACTCGTTGACAAGACTCGCCCACTCCTGCGGGCTGTCGATCTCCCGGATTCGGGCCGAGGGTTCGACCTCGACCGGGTGGACGCGGGCCCGGCTCCACCCCATGTGATCCTCGGTGGTGTGTGGTGCCAGGGGGCCGACCGTCTCCCGGATTCGGGAGGTCCAGGCGATCCCGGCGAACACCGGCGCGGTCCACCACCGACCGGTGGTGGACCGCCAGTGGGGGTTGTCCGTGCCCGCGCGCTCCCTCTCCCTGATCTGGTCCCGCCACGTCCCGAGTTGCGGTCGGGCGTCCTCAAGGCGGTTCACCGGCACCCAGTTGTCGAGCAGGAGTTGGACGATGTTCTGGCCGGCTCTGTCGACGGGGCTGGACCACCACTTCGTCGCCGGATTCTGTGAGAGCGCTCGGGCTATCGGGCGGAGGGCGGCCACCATGCCTGGGCGGGCGAGATCTTCTCGATCGTCCTCCGGATCCTGCCAGTAGACCGCCTTCCACAGACCGGCACTGAGCTCGCCGAGGATCCTCGTCTCCCCCAGCGCTCGGACCCGTTCAGGCCGGACTGCGCCCACCGCGTCGACGCGCTCCTGGGACGTCAGCCGCCACCAATCAATCTCGGGCGCGGCCGCCTCGGCCACGGCCGCGCACAACGCACGGCCGTACGGCCCGTCCAGCAGGGACCCACCCGCGACGCTCATCAACTCAGTCGAACTGCGGGGCCTCGGTGCGGCTGCGCTTGAGCTCGAAGAAGTAGGGGTACTCCGCGAGCAGGGCCGCTCCGTCGAAGACCTTCCCTGCGTCCTCGCCGCGCGGGATGCGCGTGAGGACGGGACCGAAGAAGGCCACGCCGTCCACGTGCACGACCGGGGTGCCGACCTCGTCGCCCACCGGGTCCATGCCGCGGTGGTGCGAGGCGCGCAGCTCGTCGTCGTACTCATCCGACGCCGCCGCGGCGGCGAGACCCGCGTCCAGTCCGGCGGCCTCGAGCGCCTCGGTGATCACGGTGGGGTCCTCGATCCCCCGTCCCTGGTCGTGGATGCGGGTGCCGAGCTCGGTGTACAGCCGGCCCAGGACCTCCTGGCCGTGACGCTGTGCGGCGGCGATCGCGACCCGGACCGGGCCCCAACCGCGTGTCATCAGCGCGAGGTAGTCCTCGGGCAGGTCCCGGCCGTCGTTGAGGACGGACAGGCTCATGACGTTCCAGGTCAGCTCGATGTCGCGGACCTTCTCGACCTCGAGGATCCAGCGGCTGGTGACCCACGCGAAGGGGCACAGGGGGTCGAACCAGAAGTCGACGGAACGGGTGGCGTCGGAACCAGAAGATGTCATGACCCCATCCTCCTCGTCCGGGTCCCCGACTGCCACCCCGCCGCGGGTGGTAGGACTGGGGCCACCACCCCCGCCCAGGAACCGAGGACCTCCGATGCGCTCGCTCAATCTCACCCGTTCCGACGCCGCCGCCAGGGCGGAACTGCTCGACGTGGACACCTACGAGGTGGACCTGGACCTCACCGACGGCTCCGGCGGACCGGGATCCGGGACGTTCCGGTCCCGCACGGTGGTCCGGTTCACCTGCTCCCGACCCGGGGCGGAGACGTTCATCGATCTGAGGTCGGCGCGGATCCGGTCGGTGACGTTGAACGGACGGGACCTGGAGACCGGGGACTATGACGACGAGGTGGGGCTCACGCTGCCCGATCTGCAGGAGACCAACGAGCTCGTCGTGGACGCCGATCTGGCGTACACCTCCACCGGCGAGGGCCTGCACCGCATGGTCGACCCCGTGGACGGGGAGGTCTACCTCTACTCGCAGTTCCAGACCGCCGACGCCAAGCGGGTGTTCGCCTGCTTCGACCAGCCCGACCTCAAGGCCCGCTACACGCTGACCATTACCGCCCCCGCCTCCTGGGTCGTGGTGGCCAACACCCCGGCCGGCGAGTCCCCGGGCGGGGCGGGATCGGTCGTGCACCGGTTCGAGCAGACGGAGATCCTGTCGACGTACCTCGTGGCCCTGATCGCCGGCCCCTATCACGTGGTCGAGGACTCCTACACCGACGAGCACGGCACCATTCCACTACGACTGTTGTGTCGAGCGTCGCTCGCCGGGCACCTCGACGCCGATCGGCTGTTCGCCGAGACCAAGGAGGGCTTCGGGTTCTATCACCGCGAGTTCGGCATGCCGTACGCGTTCGGCAAGTACGACCAGATCTTCGTGCCCGAGTTCAACGCGGGGGCCATGGAGAACGCGGGGGCCGTGACGTTCCTCGAGGACTACGTCTTCCGCTCCCGGGTCACGGCGTACCGCTACGAGCGGCGCAACGAAACGGTGCTGCACGAGATGGCCCACATGTGGTTCGGCGACCTGGTGACCATGCGCTGGTGGGATGACCTGTGGCTCAACGAGTCGTTTGCGACCTTCGCCTCGGTCCTGGCCCAGGTGGACGCCACGCAGTACACCGATGCGTGGACCACGTTCGCCAACGTGGAGAAGGCGTGGGCGTACCGGCAGGACCAGTTGCCCTCCACCCATCCCGTCGCGGCCGACATGACGGACCTGGAGACGGTCGAGGCCAACTTCGACGGGATCACCTACGCCAAGGGCGCGTCCGTGCTCAAGCAACTGGTGGCGTACGTCGGACGCGAGCCGTTCCTGGCGGGCCTGCGCGCCTACTTCGCCGAGCACGCCTTCGGCAACGCCGAGTTCGATGACCTCCTGCGGGCCCTTGAGGCCTCCTCCGGTCGCGACCTGTCCGACTGGGCCGATCAGTGGCTGCGGACCACCGGCATCAACCCGATTTCCGTGGAGGTGAGCGCCCCCGCCGACTCCCCGGGGACCATCTCTGAGCTGACCGTCGTGCAGGGGCCCGCCGCCCCCGGCGCCGGGGAGCTGCGCACCCACCGCCTCGGGGTCGGCCTCTACAGCCGTGACGACTCGGGCGCCCTGGTCCGTACCGCGTTCACCGAGCTGGACGTGGACGCCGAGCGCACCGCCGTCCCGGACATGGCCGGCCTGGCCGTGCCCGACCTGGTCCTGCCGAACGATGCCGATCTGACGTACTGCTCGGTCCGCCTCGACGAGCGCTCGCTGGGCACCGTCCTGGACTCGATCGAGGACGTGACGGACTCGCTCGCCCGGACACTGTGCTGGTCCGCGCTGTGGGAGATGACCCGGGAGGCCCGACTCCCGGCTCGTCGGTTCGTCGAGGTGGTCACCCGCGCGGCCCCGCGCGAGGCTCACATCGGAGTGGTCCAGCGCGTGCTCGCCCAGGCACAGACGGCGCTGGCGAGGTACGCCGACCCGGACTGGGCG
>NZ_JAALEF010000015.1:0-12567 GCF_014145245.1 Dietzia sp. B44
TGCAGGGCATGTGCGAATCGGAGAGCGCCACCACCCGGTAGGGCAGCGCGGGGAGGCCTGTGTGGGGCCCGCGTGGGGGGCCCGGGTGGGGGCCCGCGTCCCGGCCCGACCGGTGGCCCGCTTCCCGCACGTTGCCTACGGTCAGAGGTCCATCCGACCCACACCGTGAAGGAGCTCGCCATGGCCCAGAAGTCCACGACAGAGTCCAACAAGGACGTCGTCGACATCCTCACCGCCGACCATCGCGAGATGATCGGGCTGATCGAGATGATCGAGGAGACCACCGACCCCAAGGAGCGCCGTTCGCTGGCCGACTCCGTGATCGCCGAGGTGACCCGGCACTCGGTGGCCGAGGAGTTGTTCGTCTACCCCGTCTACGAGCGCGAGGTCCCGGACGGCGGCGACGAGGTCGAGCACGACAAGGAAGAGCACCAGGAGATCGAAGAGGTGATGAAGGAGCTCGAGGGCCTGGACTCCGAGAGCGCCGAGTTCATCGCCACCGTGAAGCGCTTCAAGGAACTCCTCGATCACCACGCGGACGACGAGGAGAGCGACCAGTTCCCCAAGTTGCGGGCAGCCGTCTCCGCCGAGGATCTGGTCGACCTCGGTCGCAAGGTCGAGGCGGCCAAGGTGATCGCCCCCACCCGCCCGCACCCCGGTTCCCCGCACTCCGAGCTGTTCCACATGACGCTGGGGCCCGGTGTCGGCATGGTCGACCGGCTCCGCGACGCCCTGAGCGGTCGCCTCAAGAACACCTGATCCGACCCGGTCCTGGTCCGGGCGCGGAGGTCCGTACGGCTGGTCCGTACAGCTAGGACAGCACCCGGACCAGGACGGCGGTGAGCCCGCACGCGGCCATCACCAGCACCATCGCCACCAGGCCGACGTTGTAGCGGGCCTGGGTCTGCCGGACCTCACCGCCCCGGACGAAGCGCCCCACCCGTCGTTCGTGGTGCCGCTGCACCCTGAGCAGCGCCAGGAGCGGGACCACCAACAGCATCGAGAAGACGGCCGCCCCCAGCCACGAGGTCTCCGCGATCAGCTTGGCCACGAGGATGATGTTGACCGTCACCACGGCCCAGGTCCGGGCCCACGACAGACTCGTTCGCTCGGACTGCAGCCCGGCGTCGGGCGGCGTGGCCTCGGGGCGCACCCCGATCCGGCGCCGCGGGGAGCTCATGCGAAGGTGCCTCCGAGGATCGCGACCAGGAGCAGGACAGCCCCGATCGCGATTCCCAGCACCAGCAGGATCGAGGCCTGCGGGACGGGCAGCGGATCATTGTGGCGCATAGAGGCCTCGATCCGGAGCCACCGTCGGAACGACACGGTCGCCAGCAGTGCCGCCATCACGAGCAGGACGCACGCCAGCGGGGTGCGGATGAACTCCGGGATCTCGTCGCCGGCGAAGGCCTCCATCGCCACGGCGCCGGCCATCAGGCCGAGGCTCGTCCGGATCCACGCCAGGAATGTGCGCTCGTTGGCGAGCGTGAACCGCGGGTCCGGTTCCTCACCGTCCCGCAGCGACCTGGGCCGCCACCCCTGTCCTCCGTGCTCAGTCATCACCTGAGCCTATCGGCCGCCCGTGCACACCGGGGTGATCCAATAGTGCGATGAACTTCCTGCGTCGCCTCCGGATCGAGCCGTTCATCCTGGCGATCCTGGCCGCCGTCGTGGTGGCGGCGGTGCTGCCGGCCACCGGAGGCGCGGCCACGGCGCTGGGCTGGGTCACGACAGTGGGGATCGCGGTCCTGTTCTTCCTCTACGGCGCGCGGCTGGAACCCCGTGAACTGCTGGCCGGTGTGAAGCACTGGCGGTTGCACTCGGTGGTGCTGGCGGCGACGTTCCTGCTGTTCCCGGCCCTGGGACTCCTGGGCAGATGGGCGCTCACCCCGGTCCTCGGTGAGCAACTGGCCGCCGGTTTCCTCTTCCTGACGCTCGTACCCTCGACCGTGCAGTCCTCGATCACCTTCGTGGCGATCGCCCGCGGCCACGTCAGCGCCGCCGTGGTCTCCGCGTCCGTGTCGAACCTGCTCGGGGTGGTCATCACTCCCCTGTTGGTCTTCGCGCTCATGACCAGGGACGGATCGGTGGTCATCACGTGGGACTCGGTCGGGAAGATCGCACTGCAGCTGCTCCTGCCGTTCGTCCTGGGCCAGCTGCTGCGGCGGTGGGTCCTGCCGGTCACCGCGAGGATCAGGCGCCTGGCGCTGTTCGACAAGTCGGTGATCGTGCTGATCGTCTATGCGGCGTTCTCCGACGGGGTCGCCGACGGCATCTGGTCCAGGGTCGGGCCGGCCCAGCTGGCGTGGCTGATCGCCGCGTGCTGCGTCCTGCTCGCGGTGGTGCTGGGCCTGACCGGGCTGATCTCCCGCGCGCTCGGGTTCGCCGACCGCGACAAGCGGGTCGTGCAGTTCTGCGGTTCCAAGAAATCGCTGGCCACGGGGCTGCCCATGGCCGCCGTGCTATTCGTCGGCCAGCCCGTCGGACTCCTGGTGCTCCCGCTGATGCTGTTCCACCAGATCCAGCTGATCGTGTGCGCGTGGCTGGCGGGCCACTACGGCCGTGCGGAGGGAACCGAGGCGCCCGCGGCGTGAGGCGCCGCGCGCATGACGACCCCGCCGAGGGTCACCGCGCCGGTGGCCTGCCCGCCGCCCTGGCCCGGCTCTCCAGCAGGATGTACAGAAGCACCCCGAGCGCTCCGGGCCCGGTCAGCCCCGGTGGGCGTCGAGGAATGGGCGTTCCGTGGAGAAGGACGACGGGGTCGCCCTCGCCGTGCACGCCGAACGAGATCCGGTGACCGTCGACGACGGTGTTCCGGTCGACGATTTGACTCACCGGCACGGAGTCAGCCGAGGTCGGAGACGATCCGCTTGGCGAGCTCCTCCGAGGACTGGGGGTTCTGACCCGTGTAGAGGTTGCGGTCCACCACCACGTGCGAGCCCCACGGCTCGGCGGCCGAGGAGTACTCGACGCCAAGCTCGACGAGCTTGTCCTCCAGCAGCCAGGGCGCGTTCTCCGCCAGCCCGACCTGCTCCTCCTCGACGTTGGAGAACCCGGTCATCTTGAATCCCGCGAACGGCGAGGTCGACGCGTCATCCGACGCCGCGAGGACGGCCGCCGGGGCATGGCACAGCATGGCGAGCGGCTTCTCCGCGGTCACCCGCTCGGCGAGGATCGCCCCGGAGGTCTTGTCCACGGCGAGGTCCTCCAGCGGGCCGTGGCCGCCCGGGTAGAACACCACGTCGAACTGGTTGTGGTCGACGGAGGTCAGGTCGGCCGGCGAGTTCAGGACGGGCGCGAGCCGGTCGAGCGAGGCCTTGACCTTGTCGAGAGTCTCCGGGTCGCCGGCGCCTTCGCCGAGGCTTGCCTGGTCGACGGTGGGAGCACGCCCACCCGGGGTCGCGACGGTGACGGACCAGCCGGCGTCGGTGAACACCTCGTACGGGGCGACGAACTCCTCCGCCCAGAAACCGGTGGGGTGCGCCGACCCGTCCTTGAGGGTCCAGTGGTCGGCTGCGGACATGATCATCAACACGGTAGCCATGCCGCGACACTACGGAGGTCACGCTGAACCGCAACTGAACGCGTCCGCCGTGTTCCGTATCACAGCAGGCACGATGTAAGCGAATGTTCGTCTGACTTCCGACCACGTGCTCCGCGGCCGTTCCCCGCGCCCTACCAGCGGCAATGCGAATAACACCCATGTTGACGATGTATCAGCAGGTCAACGCCTCGAAACCGGGCTCTCATCCTTAGTCGACGAAGCAATTGCCGGCTTCGGAGGCTCCCCTTAACGTTCTCGCCGCACGAGCTGAGTGGCACGTGTGTGAGCGACCACAGTGTTCCGTTCGAGTGACCGGGAGGGCGGGAATGGACGGCGATACCGCGCGGAGAGCGCCGAGTCCGATGACGGCATCGCTTGCCCTCGCCGGACTGGTCCTCCTCGGCACCACCGCGGGCGCCGCTGCCGCGGTCCTCACCGCCGGGGGATCCGAGGTCCTCGATGGGGCCTCGTCCGACGCCCCGATTGCCCAGGCCGGGTTGACCACCACCGCCGCCTCGGTCACCACGGACCACCCCACGACGACGACTCCGCAGCCACCCGTCCCAGCCACGTCGACCGCCTCGGTCACGCGGGAGCCCCTGGCATCGTCCACCCCAGAGGTGCCCGCGGTTCGTGCCGTTCCGGCTGGGGCCGCCGCGACCGTTCGCGTAGCCCCGGCTCCCGCACCGGCCGCGCAGCCCCATCGGCCGGCTCCGGCGCCAGGTCGTGCTCCTGCGCCGATTCCCGCGCCGCCACCCGAACCTGCTCCTCCACCAGCGCCCGCACCGCCGGCCATCACCATCCCGTTGATCCCGGTGCAGCCTCCACCAGTCGTGCAGCCGAAGCACGTGACCATCGGCTGACGTTCCAGAGAATCAACGAAAGGACCCACCATGGACCCCATCACCCTTCTCATCGGCCTGGGCGCGGCGATCCTCCCGTACCTCGGTCCCGCCGCGGCACTCGGCATCTCTCCACTCGCCGCCGGTATCGGTGCCGCCGGACTCGGCACCGGCAGCGCCGTCTCTGCTCTCGGTCTCGGCGGAGCCGCCGCAGCCAATCCGTTCACCGGCGCGGGCCTGCAGAGTGCGAGTGCGGATGGCTTCAACAACGGCGCGGCCGCTGTTGCGGGAGCTGTCAATGGGCTGAACATTCCGGGAGTACACCTCACCGTCAACTGACGCCCGGCGTCCACCGCACCCTGCTGCGCCCCGGCTCCGGTTGGGTCGCCGCAGGGCTCCGGTGCTTGAATAGCGCGATGACCAGCGTGACCTATCTGCAGCAGACCTCCGCGTCGTGGCTGCGCCCGGCTCGCCGCGCGGACCTGACGATCTCCCGGGTCTTCCCCGCCGAGCCCGCCTTCAACTCGCAGATGTACGGCGAGATCGGCGCCGACTGGAAGTGGACCGACCGACTCGAGTGGTCGGACGGACGCTGGGCCTCCTACTGCGCGGACCCCTGCGTCACCACCTTCCGGGCGACCCGGGGCGGCGAGGTCGCCGGGTTCGCCGAACTTCGCATGAGCCCGCTCGGGGACGAGCCGGGTTCGGGCCACGGGGACCCGGCTGACGGTGTCGATGTCGAGATCGTGTACTTCGGCCTGCTCCCGCGCTTCGCCGGCCTGGGTCTCGGCGGATGGTTCCTCTCCGAGACCGTCCGGATCGCCTGGCAGGTCCCGGGGTGCCGCAGGGTATGGCTGCACACGTGCGGGGACGACTCCCCGGCCGCGATCCCGAACTACCTGTCTCGCGGGTTCGTCGAATACGCCCGGGACGAGACCGGCTGCGCGGCCTGCACGACCTGAACCCCACTCATCGAGGTCGAGTGCAGCCGTTGCCCGCACACGTCTGCCCGTTGCCCAGCAGCACCCCGACTTCCGGCCCTCCCGGCCCCGGAATCACGTTGCCCGCGTCGTCGCACAGGACGTCATAGTTGCAGGTGTAGGGCACATCGAACGCCGGCTGAGCATTGGGATCGGGCATCTCTGCGCCACTCGGATAGCGGCAGACGGCTCCGTCGCACACAGGAGTGTTGGCCTCGCGCTCTTCCCGGAGCGTGGCATCGCTGACCGACTGACAGTACTCGGAGTAGCCGGTCACAGTTCCGTCTGACCAATACGTCTCGACGGGGCCCAATCCCCTCTGACAGTCGATGATGTGCGGCTGCGCGACCGTCTCGGCAGTCTCCTCGACCGGGGTTTCGTCGATTGCGTTGCCTTCTTCCACCTGCTCTTCGGCCGGTTCCGCTTCCGCAGAGGTCGTCGGGACCGATGGCGATGATGACGACGTCGCTGTACTGTCCGGCGCGCCCTCCCCGGACCCACACGCGCCGAGCACCAGAACGGAAGCCACCGCGGCCACAACGTGTCGAAGACCCATAGGGCAAGCATCGTTCACATGCTGGTGTCAGGGGACTGATTCGCCGCTCTTACTCACTGCTCGGCCAGCCGGCTCAGTGCCCGTCCACCCATCCGGGAGACCAGTTTCTCCGAGACGGCCCCGAATGCCTGCAGCTCGTCGTCGTCGAGCCCCTCGAACAACCACTCCGCCAGCGCGACGCGCGCCGACACGACCTCCTCCACGATCCGGCGCGACTCGTCGGTGAGGTTGACCAGACGGACCCGCCGGTCGTCCGGCGGCATGGTCCGGACAACGTGTCCGCTGGCGACCAGCCCGTCGACGAGTGCGGTGACCTGGCGCGGTGAGCAGTCCAGGAAGGTCGCCAGCTCCACCTGCTTGCACTCGCCCTCGAGCCCCAGGACGAACAGCAACTCCAGTCGCGGCACCGTGAGGCCGTAGTTCGCCGCAGCGCGCTCGATCGAACCCGACATCTCCTCGGCCAGCATCAACGCGCGATCGAGAATCTCACTCCCAGACAGTGCCACGCGTATATAGTTACCACTATTCACCTTTCCCACACCTGCCGACCGGCGGTGGACGAGGCGCAGGAGACATCGTGAACGTGACCATCCCAGCAGGATTCGACTTCACCGACCCGGACCTGTTCGAGAAACGACTCCCGCATGAGGAGTGGCGCCAGTTGCGGCAGACCGAACCGATCCACCGCGTCGACAAGCGTCCCGGGTCGGACGGCTTCGACGACGACCACTACTGGCTCGTCACCAGGCACGCCGACGTCAAGGAGATCTCGCGCCTCACCGGCGAACTGTTCTCCGCGGGGGAGAACACGATGATCCCTCGGTTCTCCGAGGGAACCGACCGCTCGATCATCGAGGCGCAGCGGTCGATGCTGGTCAACGAGGACGGTGAGATCCACAAGAAGCACCGCCGGATCATCTCCCGCGGCTTCACCCCACGCGGCGTGGCCGGCATGCGCGAGGAACTCGCCGACCGCGCGCGCAAGATCGTCACCGCCGCCGCGGAGTCGAACGCCGACGACTTCGTCACCGCGATCGCCTCCGAGCTCCCGCTCCAGGCGATCGCGGACCTGCTCGGCGTTCCGCAGGAGGACCGCCACAAGATCTTCGAGTGGTCCAACATCATGACCAGCTACGACGCCGGGGGCGACCCCGACGCTCCCGCCATCGCGTCCATGGAACTCATCGGGTACGCGAACACCATGGCCGAGGACCGCGCCGCCAACCCGCGGGACGACATCGTGACCAAGCTCGTCCAGGCCGACGTCGACGGAGAGCACCTGTCGCCCGAGGAGTTCGGCTGGTTCGTCACCCTGCTGTCCGTCGCCGGCAACGAGACCACCCGCAACGCCACCACCCACGGCATGGTGGCCATGCTGGAGAACCCCGACCAGTGGGAGTTGTTCAAGCGCGAGCGCCCGGAGACCGCCTACGACGAGATCCTCCGGTGGGCCTCACCGATCACCCAGTTCCAGCGGACCGCCATGGAGGACGTCGAGATCGGGGGCGTGTCCATCGCCGAGGGGGATCGCGTGCTGATCTGCTACGGATCGGCGAACTTCGACGAGGACGTCTTCGAGGACCCGTTCACGTTCAACATCCTCCGCGACCCGAACCCCCACGTGACCTTCGGTGGGCAGGGTCCCCACTACTGCCTCGGCGCCAATCTGGCCAAGATGCAGCTCGAGATCATCTTCAACGCCGTCGCCGACTATTTCCCCGACCTCACCGCGCTGGGCGAACCCACGCGGCTGCGGTCCGGCTGGCTCAACGGCCTCACCGAGTGGAAGGTCGACCTGGGCACCTGTCCCGTGGCCCACTGAACTGCAGGAATCGGCCGGGCCGCCGTGGTTCCGCGGAGCCGCTCCTCCCGGTGAACTCTCGCCTGCCCCCCTGCTCGTGCGGCAGTGCATCGGGGGACGCGCGTGCCGGTCTCACCCGAGCCAGGCTCCCAGCAGCATGTAGGTGGCGGTACCCACGATGATGCTCGCCGCCGCCCGTCGCCACACCAGGTGCACCGCCAGGGTGAGAGCCAACGCGGCTCCGGCGGGCAGCCAGGAGCCGAGGTCGGCGGTGGTGCCGCGCAGGGTGAAGACCACCAGCACCACCATCACGCCGGCCGGCATCGTGCGGCCCAGGTAGCGCACGACCCGCGAGTCGCGGAGCCGGGTGAGCGCGACGAACGGGGCAGCACGCAGGGCCATCGTCACGACGAACATCACGCCCAGCCCGGCGAGCAGATACCCGGCTCCCGGCACCGGGGCACCGGTCAGCGGTGAGTTCACGCCGGTTCCCGCCCCTCGCGGGTCGCCCACGCGTACCGCGCGATCAGCACGGCCACGAACGCGCACAGCCCCACGATCAGCATCTGCTCCGGGGCCAGCCACGCCGCCACCAGACCGCACACCAGGCCGATCACGGGGGCCGGCAGGTCTCCCGAGGCACGCCACGCGTCCACCGCGAGGACGGCGAACAGCGCGGTCAGCGCGAACTGCAGACCGTCGAGCCCGGCGGGCAGAGCGGCCCCGACGAGCGCGCCGACGATGCCGGGGACCACCCACAGCGTCTGACAGGTGAGGGAGATGGTCAACGTCCGCGCCCCCGTCATCTCCGTGCGCCGCTTGGTGGCGGTGATCGCGTAGACCTCGTCGGTGAGCGCGTAGACGGCGTAGAGGCGGCCGAGACGCGAGCGGATGGCGTCCAACGGGAAACTCAGTCCGTAGAAGACGTGGCGGAAGTTGACCAGGAACGCCGCCGCGGCCAGCGAGTACAAGGGAGTGAGGGCCGTGAGCAGACCGATCGCCAGGAACTCCATTGACCCCGCGTAGATCACCACGGAGAACACCGGGGCCCACCACCACGCGAATCCCGCCTGGGTGAGCAGGACCCCGAACGCCAGTCCCAGGGGGACCAGACCGAGTCCGACCGTGGAGCAGTCGGCCAGACCCTTGCGGATCTCTGCGCTGGTAGAGGGGGTGGACGGCACGCGGAGCAGTGTAGCGACCGCGGGGGTCTGGTCACCCCCGACGGGACGGGGCACACTTGGTGGCGTGAGCGTGCGCGAGGCCACTCCGCCGCCCGGGGTGAGGCGGCTCATCTCGTATGCCGTGGAGGGGATCGGCCCGCGGCCGCAGCGGCCACCACACCGGGGGCTGCCCTCCTCCACCCTGACCCTCGTCGTCGCCACGGACGCTCCTCTGCTGTGCTCGTATTCCTTCGCGGACTGGGCCCGCCGGGAGGGGGTACGCCACGACGTCTGCCTCGGCGGGTTCCACACCCGACCCGTCTACCTGCAACGGCCCGACCGCGAGGAAGGCGTCCAGGTCGCGGTGCACCCCCTCGCCGCGCGGCGCCTGTTCGGGATGCCGGCGGCCGCTCTCTCCGAGCTCACGCACGAGGGCGAGGACGTCCTCGGTTCCCGGGTCCGGGCGCTTCACTCGCGGGTGGCCTCGGCACCCGCCCGTGACCGCGCCGACCTCGTGGCCGCGGGCCTGGCCTCGGCGGCGGACAGGTACGAACGCGTACCCGGTCCGCGCCGGGAGGTGGTGGGCGCGTGGCGACTGCTCGAGGCCTCCGGTGGTCGCATGCGGGTGTCCCGGGTGGCCTCGGAGGTCGGGGTGACGCCCCGCCACCTGTCGACGCTCTGCAGGGCCGAACTGGGGATCGGGACCAAGGCGCTCGCCGACCTGATGCGGTTCGAGTCAACTCACTCGGCCCTGCGTGAGGCCGTTCGCGGGGCCTCGGGGCCACGGCCGGACGGGCTCCGACTGGCCGACCTCGCCCACGACCACGGGTACGCCGACCACGCCCACCTCGACGCCGCCTATCGGCGGTACGCGGGCACGTCGCCGACGAACTGGATCGAGGAGGAGTTCCGAAACATCCAAGCCTGGCCGCCCGACCCCGGGGGAGACTCACCGGCATGAGTACACACGAACCCGGCGCCGAACCCGCGCCCACCGTCTGGCACTGCTTCCGCTGCACCGACTCCCGGGTCGTGATCGACTGGCTCGTCCAGGCCCTGGGCTTCGTCGAGACCGTCTCGCACACCGAGGGCGGGCGGATCGTCCACGCCGAACTGCTCTGGCCGGAGGGCGGAGGCGTCATGCTCGGGGACGGCGGGAGAGGGGACGACGACCCGCACGCCACACCACCCGGGACGGGTCTCGCCTACGTGGTGACGGCCGATTCCGACGCCGTCTACCAGCGCGCCCGGGCGGCGGGGGCCGAGATCGTCATGGAGATGCACGACACCGACTACGGTGACCACACCTTCTCCGCCCGAGACCCCGAGGGGAACGTGTGGTCGGTGGGGCAGTACCGGGGACACCCGGCGCCCGGCGCGGCCACCGGGTGACGGCCGGGCACACCGGTCGGGATCACCGGACCCGGTCGGCGCGAGGCACGACGGGCACGGCCAGCGCGGCCACCAGCGCGGCCCCGGCGAAGACCGGCCCGTAACCCCACCGGTCGATTCCCGCCGCGAACACCGGGGTGATCGCCGAGATCGCGAGGAACTGCGCGGTGTTCTGGACTCCGAGGGCCCGCCCGCTCCAATGGGGTCCGGCGTGTTCGGCGACCGCGGTGAAGGCGAGTCCGTTGTCCGCCACGGACAGGACCGTCGCGATCACGGCAAGGGCCACGGCGACGGCTCCGGGGGCGCCGAAGACCTCCGCGGCCGCCAGGGCCGCCAGGCCCACCGAAGCCGATACAGCCACCGCGCGAAGCGGAGTCAGCCTCGAGCCCACGCGGTCGGAGATCACGCCGACGACGATGCGTCCGACCGCACCCAGCAGTTGCGCCACCGTCACGACCGCGCCGGCCGAGACGGGCGACCAGCCGTGCCCGAGGACCAACCACGCGAGCATGAACGACTGCATGAGCGCCTGGGGGAGTACGAGCAGCACCGAGACGCCGTGGATCCGGTGCAGGTAGCGGGAGGCCCGGTACGGCGAGGTGGCGAGTGTGGTGGACCCGGGGTCGTGACGGTCCGGCCGGGGAGGATCGGTGACGACGACGAGCGCCGCGACCGCGGAGACCGCAGCCATGACCACGGGGACCGCCAGCGCGGCCCGGAGACCCTGCGAGGCGGCCAGCGCCGGCATGGACATCGCCGCGACCGCCGCTCCGAGGGGTTGCGACATCTGCCGGACGCCCATCGCCATGCCCCGTCGACCAGCGGGGAACCATCCCACCACCAGTCGACCGCTCGCCGAGGCCGCCGATGCCGAGGCCGCTCCCGCGAGCAGGAAGCACACGCCGAGGAGGGTCAGTGACGGGGTGATGAGAGCGCCTGCCAGGGCGGCCGTGGTGAGAACGGATCCGCTCACCAGCACGAGCCGCTCTCCGGCGCGGTCGACGAGCCAGCCCCAGGCCACGAGAGTGAGTGCGGTCCCGACCGAGGGCATGGCCACGAGCGCACCCGCGGCGGGGAGCGACAGGCCGGCCACCGAGTGGAGGTAGGGGAGCAGGAAGGCCACACCGGCCACGAACGCCGAGGCGGAGGACGCGGCGAGCGTACCGACGCCGAGGATCGCCCACTGTCGTGGGCCCACCCGGGTCTCGCCGCTCGCTCCTGCGTCCACCAGCGGGAGAATACTCGCGGTCCTACTATCTGACTACTTCGTCTCACATAATGAGACACCCGACCGGTCGGGTCGGATCAGTTCACGTCCCCGTCGTTCACGAAGGTCGCGTAGAGGGGGAGAGGCATCTCCTGGCGACGCAGCACCGTTCCCCAGACGTCCACGTGCGCCGGCGCGAGCAGATCGCTCGGCAGGCTGGGGGCCACGTACCAGTCGCCGCGGTCGAGCTCTCCCTGCAACTGCCCGGGCGCCCAGCCGGTGTACCCCACGAACACGCGCATCCCCTCCACGGAGTCGCGGAGCAGGTCGGGTTCGCTGTCGAGGTCCACCACGTGGACCCTGCCCTCGATCTGCTGCAACCCCTGGTGCATCTCGCCGTCGACGCCCGACCCGAGCACCACCAACGCGATCCCGGTGTCCGGCTTGACCGGGCCTCCGATGTGGAACACGGCCGGTGGCGCACACATCTCCGCCCAGCCGGGCAGGATCGTCTCGACCGGCGTGTCGCTCCGGCGGGTGATCACCACGCCGAGTGAACCGGAATGGTCGTGTTCGATCACGTAGATGATGGCGCGCCGGAAGTTGGGGTCCGGCATGTCCGGCGCCGCGATGAGCAGCGAACCCGCGACGGGATCCCGCTTGTCCATCGCGTCATAGAGGCGGTCGCCGAAGAGGCCTCCGCCACTCAGATCGTCCGGTCCCGTGTCCATGTCCCCATGATGCCCGCGCCACCGCCCGCCCACATCCGCGTCCCCTCGATCGGGTCTCGCTACGGTGGCTCCCGTGACCTCCTTGTCCGCAGGACCGGCCGATCCGACGCGCGGGCGCCTGGCCACGGCGTTGCGCGAGTCCGACGGTCTCGGCCGCCTGTCCACCGCGCGCCTGGCCGCCCTGCTCAGCGAGGGGATCCACCAGGCCGCGCTCGGCGGGATCGTGCTCTTCAGCCCCGAGACCGCCACGACACCGGCGGCGATCGCGGGCGGGTTCGCCATGATGCTGCTGCCGTACTCGATCGTGGGCCCGTTCGCCGCCGCCGCCCTGGACCGCTGGGACAGGCGGGA
>NZ_JAALEF010000171.1:0-11709 GCF_014145245.1 Dietzia sp. B44
ACCGCCGCCCCGTCCCGCTCCCGGCCCCGCATCGGAGTCGCGATCGGGTGTGTGGCGTCCCCGGGCCGCCCACCGGCCCCGGGCCCACCGGGCGGTCAGCCGCCCCGCAGACGGGAACGACACGCCGTTCAGGCGGGCGATCGTCTCCAGGATCGCGTCCTCCTGCGGGGACCCGGTCTCCGGGGAGATCTGGCGGAACCACGCACGTTGTCCGTAGGGACCGGTCCACTGACGCACCGCCGCCTCGAGGTCGTGGAGTTGGACGCCCCGTTGCCGACGCCCCGTCCACACGTCGGTCAACGCCCGGCCCATCTCCGCGTGCCAGAGCAGCGGGGGCAGGTCGTCGAGGACCACCGCCACCCCCACGTGGTTCACGGGGGAATTGGTCAGGGTCTGGATCAGCCGGTCGGCGGTCGTGCGCCCACGGAACAACCACAGGTCCCCGGTCCGGGTGCGGTGGGCCGCGGCGGCCAGCGGGACGGTGTCGAGACTCATGGTGCGATCCTGCCAGGTGCCCCGGCGAGAGGATCTACCCTTGACGCCATGGCACCCCGCGGACGGCAGTGGCTCAAGATGGTCGGCGCGGCCGGGGTGGTCGGAGTGGCCGCCACCGGGATCCTCGCCGCACGGACCGAACGCCGGCGGCAGTCGTACGAGCCGGAGGAGATCCGGGAGCGACTGCACCAGCGCTACACCCGCATCCAGTCCCGCCGGGAGGGTGGCACGGCCTGACACCCGGATCGATCCCCACACCGGGTCCCGATACCCTGGCGGACACCATGTCGACGTCTCCCGCGCCCGCCCCCGAACTGCGCCGGGCCCGGCACGATCTCCTGGTCCGGCTCGACGACGTCGGCATCCTCGACGCCCACCGTCTCCGGTCGCGGATCCGCAGGGCCCGCGCCGACCAGTTGGACGACCTGGGCGGGCAGATCGACGCCGCCGCCGCTCGTCTGCGTCGGCGTGCGGAGTCGGTTCCGACCCCGGAGTATCCGGAACAACTGCCGGTCAGCGCCCGTAAGGACGAGATCGCGGCGGCGATCCGCGACAACCAGGTCGTGGTGATCGCCGGCGAGACCGGATCCGGGAAGACCACCCAGATCCCCAAGATCTGTCTGGAACTCGGCCGCGGCGTGCGCGGGATGATCGGCCACACCCAGCCCCGCAGGCTGGCGGCCCGGTCCGTCGCCGAGCGCATCGCCGAGGAACTGGGGGTGGAGACCGGCCGGCTGGTGGGGTCGGCCGTGCGCTTCGACGACCGTACCGGTGCCGACACCGCGGTCAAACTGATGACCGACGGGATACTGCTCGCCGAGATCCGACGGGACAGGCTGCTGCGCGCCTACGACACGATCATCATCGACGAGGCCCACGAACGCAGCCTCAACATCGACTTCCTGCTCGGCTACCTCCGGCAGATCCTGCCCCGGCGGCCGGACCTCAAACTCATCATCACCTCCGCCACGATCGACCCCGACCGCTTCGCCCGCCACTTCGCGGATCCGGCGGGCCATCCCGCCCCTGTCATCGAGGTCTCCGGTCGCACCTTCCCCGTGGAGATCCGGTACCGGCCGCTCCAGGTCGACCACGCGGACCGGACCATCGACCTCGACCCCCTGGACGCGCTCGCCGATGCGGTCGGCGAGCTCCTGGCCGAGGGTGACGGCGACGTACTCGTCTTCCTCTCCGGCGAACGCGAGATCCGCGACGCCGAGGAGGTGCTCCGGGGGCGGAAATTCAAGAGCACCGAGATCTTTCCGCTCTTCGCCCGACTCACCTCCGCCGAGCAGCAACGGGCCTTCCGTCAGCATTCGACCCGGCGCGTGGTCCTGTCGACCAACATCGCGGAGACCTCGGTGACGGTCCCGGGGATCCGCTACGTCGTGGACACCGGCCTCGCCCGGATCTCCCGCTATTCGACCCGCACCAAGGTCCAGAGGCTGCCGATCGAGCCGATCTCGCAGGCCTCCGCCGCACAGCGCGCCGGCCGCTGCGGCCGCGTCGCCGACGGCATCTGCATCCGTCTGTACTCGGAGGACGACTTCGACTCCCGGCCGGAGTTCACCGACCCGGAGATCCTGCGCACCAACCTGGCGTCGGTCATCCTGTCGATGGCCGATCTCGACCTGGGAGCCGTGGACGACTTCCCGTTCGTCGAACCACCCGACCGCAAGGCCGTCCGAGACGGCATGACGTTGCTCACCGAGCTCGGGGCGCTCCGGACCGACGACGACGAACGCCCGCACCTGGCCAGGGTGGGCCGCGACATGGCGTCCCTCCCCCTCGACCCGCGCCTGGCCCGGATGGTCGTGGAGGGCCACCGAAACGGCGCCCTGGGGGATGTCCTGGTCGTGGTCGCGGCCCTGACCGTGCAGGATGTCCGCGAGAGGCCCGCCGAGGAGCGCGACAAGGCGGACCAGCTCCACCGGCGCTTCGCCGACAAGTCCTCCGACTTCCTGGGCTACCTCAACCTGTGGCGCTACCTCACCGAACAGCGGCGCGAGCTCTCCGGCAGCGCGTTCCGGAAAATGTGCAAGGCCGAGTACCTGCACTGGTTGCGGATCCGCGAGTGGCAGGACCTCACCGCCCAGTTGACCAGCATGTGCCGCGAGCGGGGCTGGCATCCACCGTCCGGTCACGCCGCGGAGGACGACCTCCACAAGGCGATCCTCTCCGGACTGCTCACCAACGTCGGGATGAAGGACGAGGACACCAGGGAGTTCCGCGGCACCCGCGGTATCCGCTTCCAGGTGTTCCCCGGTTCCGATCTCGCCCGCAAGCCGCCGCGATGGATCATGGCCTCCGAGTTGGTCGAGACCTCCAGACTGTGGGCCCGGGACGTCGCGCGCATCGATCCGGTGTGGATCGAACAACTCGGGGGGCATCTCGTCCGCACCCAGTACTCAGAGCCGCACTGGTCCGACGCCCAGGGCGCGGCGATGGCCTACGAGAAGGTGCTGCTCCTGGGGCTGCCCGTGGTCGAGGCGCGTCGCATCCTCCTCTCCAGGGTCGACGCACCGCTCGCGCGGGAGATGCTCGTCCGGCACGGGATCGTCGAGGGACGATGGACCACCCGCATCCCGGTGATCATGGAGAACGCCGTGGCCGTGGAACAGGCGCGGGAGCTGGAGACCCGCAGTAGACGCCGCGACCTCGTCATCGACGACGACACCCTGGTCGGGTTCTACCTCGAGCGGCTCCCCGAGGACATCACCTCCGGCCGCCACCTGGAATCGTGGTGGCGTAAGCAGGGCCGGGAGGACCCGGATCGTCTGCGTCTTCGCCCCGAGCAGATCCGCACGTCGGACACCGCCCCGGCCGCCTCCGAGTTCCCGCCGATCTGGCGCCAGGGCGAGCGGGACTTCGAGCTCAGATACTCGTTCGACCCGGGGGTCGACTCCGACGGCATCACCGTGCGGGTCCCTCTCCCCCAGCTGTCCTCGGTCGCGACGTCCGGCTTCGAGTGGCTCGTCCCCGGCCTGCGCGAGGAGCTGTACACGGAGATGCTCCGGACGCTCCCCAAGTACCTGAGGCGTCTGTGTTCCCCGCCCGCCGAGTACGCGGCACTGCTGGCCGGTGACCTCGCCCCGCGGTCGGCACCGCTCCCCGTGGCGCTCGCCGCCGCGCTCTCGGCCCGCATAGGCACGACCGTCGAGCCCCGCGAGTTCCACCCGGAACAGCTCCCCGACCATCTCCGCATGCGTTTCGAGGTGGTCGACGGTGACGAGGTCGTCGCGGCCGGTACGGACCTGGGAGCACTACGCAGTCGGTTGGTGGACAAGGTCCGTGCCACGCTCAACTCCAGACTCGTCCCCGATGACGGACCTCATCGGGCGTGGACCGCGGACACGATCGGGGACCTGTCGCCCTCGATCACCGGCACGGTCGACGGTGTGGAGGTGACGGTCTACCCGGCCCTGCAGGTCCGCCCCGACGGCATCCACCGGATCGCCTGCGCCACAGAGACGGAACGTCGAGCCGCGCAGACGACAGCGGTACTGACCCTGATCTCAGCGGACCTGATCTCGGCGGCATCGATAGTCCGGGGTCGTCCGGTCGAGCAACGCCTCGCGCTCACCCAGTATCCCCACGAGGGTGCCGATGGACTGGTCTCGGACGCGGCGCTGGCGGCGTGCGGGCGGCTGATCGCCGGACGCAGAGGAGAGCCGGTACTCACCGTGCACGACTTCGACGAGGTGCGCGCGCGCGCCCGATCCGAGGCGCCGGCCGCCATCACGGCCTCGATCTCCGCCGCCCTTCCGGCGTTGGTCGCCGCGCAGTCGGTCTCCGCCCGGCTGGACCAGGTACCACGCGACCTCGCGGACGACGTCAGGCCCGCTCTGGACTTCCTCGTGGGAAAGGGATTCCTCGCCCGACACCCGGCGGAGGTCCTCCCGCAACTGGAACGCCACGTGAGGGCGATCGACCTCAGGCTGGACCTCGCGGAGAAGTCACCGTCGAGGTACCGGGAGCTCGCCGCCCGGTTGGAGAAGTCGGAGGCCACTGTCGCGGAGGCGACGGCGGCGCTCCGCCGACGACCGGGTGGGGCGCGGGCAGCCCGGGATCTCCGGTGGATGTTGGCCGAATACCGTGTCGGCCTCTTCGCGCAGTCTCTGGGTACCGCGCGCCCGGTCTCCGCCGAGAGGATCGAGAAGGCGGTCGCCGCCGCGCTCTCCCGGCGGAACGCGCGTTGAGCCCTCACACCGCCCGTACACAGGAACCGATCCCGGTGCGACGCGGAGAGGACCGGGACTAGTGAGCAGCGTGCCGTTCGCGAAGCGCGATGATCTCGCTCTCGAAATCCGCAGCGGAACTGAATTGTTTGTACACGGAGGCGAATCGCAGATACGCGACCTCGTCCAGATCTTGTAGAGGCCCCAGGATCGCCAGCCCGATCTCGTGAGCGGGGACCTCTGAGGCGCCGCCGGCCCGGACAGCGTCTTCGACCTGCTGCGCGAGCCGCCGGAGCGCGTCCTCGTCGACCGACCTCCCCTGGCACGCGCGTCGCACACCGCGGACCACTTTGTCGCGGCTGAAACGCTCCGTCACACCGTTGCGCTTGAGGACGGTCAACAACGGGGTCTCGAGGGTGGTGAACCGGTGTCCGCAGTCGGGGCACTCGCGCCGACGCCGGATCGCCTGCCCTTCGTCGACCGACCGCGAGTCGATCACCCGTGAGTCCTCGTGGTGACATATGGGGCAGTACATTCCAGCTTCGCCATTCGTCGACCTGGTCCGAACCGCTCCGCCGGCCGGAGCCGACGGCGGCGCGGGGGCGACGGGCCGCCGTCCCGGGTCCATTCTAGGAGGCGATACCGTGGGTCACGCGTAGGCGGGCCCGCCCAGGAGTGCCAATGCGAGCAGCATCAGGATTCCGAAGACGATTCCACAGGCCACCAGAGCCCACGTCGGCACATCGTCCACCACCGGCGCACTCGACCTCGCCTCGCTACCGCATGCCCTGACCCTTTCCGCGGACGCGGGGCGGACGAGCACTCGCCGTCCGGGCGCCACCGACCGCGTGGCCGTCTGGCGCCCCCGGTCGAGCGTGCGGATGACGGGACGGGCCCCGGCATCAGGGCGGGGACGCACCCTGGACGAAACGGGCCGGTCGTGATCGGTCACGCAGACCTCCGTCCAGGGCACGGAGGGACGCGATCGTGGCTGCATCTCCATAACGGTCATGAGAACTCCCAACTCGATACGGTGTGCGAACCTCATTCGCACGCCCGTGTGCCTTATTGTGCACATCTGTTCGAACCCGAACCTGCCTAGAGTTGTATCACGCGGGTCCGACAGAGTCGACATTCGTGGCGACATTTCTTCGAACACCTGTGTGGCGCTCACGTCCGACGGGCAGTAGGGTGTACACAGATAGCGACGTCGAACACCCATTCGCCGAAGGGACCCCCACATGCCCAAGCCCGACTTCGAGGCCCTGACGACCCGCCAGAAGAGCGTTCTGTTGCACATCCACGACACGGTCAAGGACCGGGGCTATCCCCCGAGCATCCGAGAGATCGGTGACGCCGTCGGTCTGCAGTCGACCTCCTCGGTGGCCCACCAGTTGCGGACGTTGGAGAAGAAGGGCTTCCTGACCCGTGATCCGCACAAGCCGCGGGCGGTCGACGTCCACGGCGTCCCGGGGCAGCGGTCCCGGGGTCGTCGCGCGCCCGCCCAGGAGGAGACGCGTCCCAGCGGGGCCGTGGAGCCCGTCTACGTCCCTGTCCTGGGGCGGATCGCGGCCGGCGGTCCGATCCTCGCCGAGCAGGCGGTGGAGGAGGTCTTCCCCCTCCCCTCCGACCTGGTGGGTTCCGGGGACCTGTTCATGCTCAGAGTGGTCGGCGAGTCGATGATCGACGCCGCGATCTGTGACGGGGACTACGTGGTGGTGCGCCGTCAGAACGTCGCGGACAACGGCGAGATCGTGGCGGCGATGATCGACGGGGAGGCCACGGTCAAGACTTTCCGCCGGGATTCGAGCGGGGTGTGGCTCCTGCCCCACAACCCGTCGTTCAGTCCGATTCCCGGGGAGCACGCGACGATCCTCGGAAAGGTCGTCACGGTCTTCCGCAAGCTCTGAACCGGCCGGAACCGGGTGTCGCCTGATCCGTCGACGGGGTCAGGCGACACCGTCACGGGATCCGGGGACCCGATACTCCCCGAGCTCTCCGGCCACGGAGGCCGGAAGCCGGACCACGATCCTCGTGCCGTCCTTCGTGTGATCCTCGTCCACCACGGCGCCCTCCGCGTGGACACGGGAGACCACATCACCCCGGGTGAACGGGATCTCGAGTGTGACCTCCGTGTCCCCGGAGGCGACCACCCGCATTATTCGGTCGAGGAGCTCGTCGAACCCCTCACCCGTCGCCGCCGAGACGAAGACCGCGTCCGGCAGGGCGTGGTGCAGTTCCGTCAACACCACCGGGTCAGCGACGTCGACCTTGTTGATCACCACGAGTTCGCGGGGCCTCTCGGCCTTCTGCTCTTCCACGACGTCGTTGATGACGGTGCGGACGGCCTCGATCTGGCGCAGGGGGAAGGCGTCCGATCCGTCGACGACGTGCAGGAGCAACTCGGAGTCCACGACCTCCTCCAACGTCGAGCGGAACGCCTCGACGAGCTGGGTCGGGAGGTGTCGGACGAATCCGACCGTATCTGTGAAGACCACGACCCGCCCGTCGGGGAGCTCGGCCCGCCGCGTGGTGGGGTCCAGCGTGGCGAACAGAGCGTTCTGGACCAGTACGCCCGCACCGGTCAAGCGGTTGAGCAGGCTCGACTTCCCGGCGTTGGTGTACCCGGCGATCGCGATCGACGGCACCGGGGTGGCGCGACGGCGATGCCGCTTGGTGTCCCGGGCCTGCTTCATGCCCTTGATCTCACGGCGCAGCCTCGCCGTGCGCTCCCTGATTCGGCGGCGGTCCGTCTCGATCTTGGTCTCACCGGGACCACGGAGTCCGACGCCTCCGTTGCTGCCCGCCCGGCCACCCGCCTGCCGGGAGAGTGCCTCACCCCAGCCACGCAGTCGCGGGAGCATGTACTCCATCTGCGCCAGCGACACCTGGGCCTTACCCTCACGGCTGGTCGCGTGTTGGGCGAAGATGTCGAGGATCAGCGCGGTGCGGTCGATCACCTTGACGTTGACGACCTTCTCGAGCGCGATGAGCTGACCCGGCGTGAGCTCGCCGTCGCAGATCACCGTGTCCGCCCCCGTCGCGGTGATCACGTCCTTCAGGGTCTTGGCCTTCCCCGAACCGATGTAGGTGGCGGGATCCGGCTTGTCGCGGCGCTGGATCAGCGCGTCGCAGACCTCGGAGCCTGCGGTCTCGGCGAGCTGTGCCAACTCGGCCATCGCGGCCTCCGCCTGGGCGGCGGTACCCTCGGTCCAGACCCCGACCAGCACGACCCGCTCGAGGCGGAGTTGGCGGTACTCGGCGTCGTTGACGTCCTGGAGTTCGGTCGACAACCCGACGACCCGGCGCAGCGAGGAGCGCTCCTCGAGCTGGAATTCTCCGACCGAAGGGTCATGGTCTCGTGTGGCCCGGTCAGGGGCGGTGTCATCGATAGTCATTCACCGGCATCATCTCACAATTCCGGTCGGGACGCCTCCGTGCGGCGCGCGGGTGGCGGTCGCCGGTACCGCCCCTCGGCGACGATCACGGACGGCCCCGTCAGAGTGGAACCCACGCCGGTCAGGGCCACCGCGACCTCTCCCCCGGGAACGGACACCACCACGTCACCGGTGGCCTCTCCGGCGTCGGCGAGGGCCGCGACGGCCGTGGCGACGATTCCGGTGCCGCAGGACATCGTCTCCCCGGATCCTCGCTCGTGGACGCGCATCGACACCCGACCGTCGGTGAGCGGGGTGGCGATCTCCACGTTGACGCCGGCGGGGAAGAAGCCGGTGTCGAACTCGGGCGCCTCGTGCACCGGCAGTTCGCGCAACCCGTCGGCCCCCAGGCCCGGGACCACGCACGCGAGGTGGGGGTTACCCATGTCGACGGCGAGTCCGGCGTACACCCGGCCACCGAGCTCCACGGACGAGACCCCGAGAAGCCGGGGCTCGCCCATGTCCACACGGACCACGGCCTGGTCACCGTCATGGATCAGAATATCGGCGGGCCGAGGACCGGATCGTGTGCCCACGGGGATCCTGCCGGCCCCGACCCTGCCGGTCGCCACCAGGGCGTGGGCGAACACCCTGACCCCGTTCCCGCACATCTCCGCGATCGATCCGTCTGCGTTCCGGTAGTCCATGAACCAGTCCGCGGCGTCGACGCCCTCCGGGAGGACGGCGAGGACACCCTGGTCGAACAGTGCACCCGCGGTGGCGATGCGCAGCACCCCGTCGGCGCCGAGGCCGGCCCGTCTGTCGCAGACGGCGCGCACCAGGTCCTCGTCGAGGTCCACCTCCGCGTGGTCGTCGGGCAGGACCACGAAGTCGTTGAGCGTTCCGTGCCCCTTGATAAAGGCGAGGCCGTCGAGAGTGGCGGTCGGGGGCGCGGGTGTCATGCCATCAGATCCTAGCTAATCCGACCGCCGTTCCACGCTGCGGAAAACCCGGATGATCCCTCGGCAGGGGGGCACTAGAGTCGGAGGCGAGAACGGTCCCTATGTGAGGAGAGCATCGATGTCCGAACGCATCACCGTCGGCGACGTCCAGGTCGACGAGGTCCTGTACGACTTCGTCAACACCCAGGCGATCCCGGGCACCGGGGTCGATCCCGACGCGTTCTGGGCGGGAGTCTCCGAGATCTTCACCGACCTAGCCCCGCGCAACCGCGAGCTGCTCGCCGTCCGCGACGACCTGCAGTCGAGGATCGACTCCTGGCACCACGAGAACCCCGCCCCGATCGACCCGGCCACCTACCGTGCGTTCCTGCAGGAGATCGGCTACCTGGTCCCGGAGCCGGACTCCGTTCAGGTCAGCACCCAGAACGTGGACGACGAGATCGCCACGGTCGCGGGCCCCCAGTTGGTCGTGCCGATCATGAACGCGCGTTTCGCGATCAACGCCGCCAACGCCCGGTGGGGTTCGTTGTACGACGCGCTCTACGGCACCGACGCGATCCCGGAGTCCGGCGGGGCCGAGCAGGGGTCCTCCTACAACAAGGTCCGCGGGGACCGCGTCATCGCCTGGGCCCGCGAGTTCCTCGACGACGCCGCGCCGCTCGACTCCGGCAGTCACGTCGGCACCACGGGTTACACCGTGGTGGACGGCCGACTGCAGGTGACACTCGCCGACGGGGCGACGACAGGCCTCGCCGATCCCGCACAGTTCGTCGGCTACCTGGGCGACGGCGCCGCCCCGACCTCGGTCCTCCTGCGCAACAACGGCCTGCACGTGGAGGTCCAGATCGACGCCGACTCACCGATCGGATCGACCGACTCCGCCGGCGTCAAGGACGTTGTCCTGGAGTCCGCCGTCTCCACCATCATGGACTTCGAGGACTCCGTCGCGGCCGTCGACGCCGAGGACAAGACCCACGGCTACCGCAACTGGCTGGGTCTGATGAAGGGCGACCTCTCCGAGGAGATCAGCAAGGGCGACAAGACCTTCACCCGCGTCCTCCACGACGACCGGGTCTTCACCGCGCCCGACGGATCCGGCGAGGTCCGGCTCCACGGCCGCTCGATGCTCTTCGTCCGCAATGTGGGGCATCTCATGACCACCCCCGCGGTCCTCGACGCGGAGGGGAACGAGTTGCCCGAGGGCATCCTCGACGCCCTGATCACCTCGCTGGCGGGCATGCACGGCATCGCGCCGGGCAACGAGCGCGGCAACAGCCGGACCGGGTCCATCTACATCGTCAAGCCCAAGCAGCACGGCCCGGCCGAGGTGGCCTTCACCACCGAGCTGTTCGGCCGGGTCGAGGCGCTCCTCGGTCTGCCGGAGAACACCCTCAAGGTGGGCATCATGGACGAGGAGCGGCGCACCTCGGTCAACCTCGCCGCCTGCATCGCCGAGGCCACCGATCGCGTCGTCTTCATCAACACCGGCTTCCTCGACCGGACCGGGGACGAGATCCACACCTCCATGGAGGCCGGCCCGATGATCCGCAAGGGTGAGATGAAGTCCGCCCGCTGGATGACCGCCTACGAGGACTTCAACGTCGACACCGGCCTGGCCTGCGGTCTGCGCGGTCGCGCGCAGATCGGGAAGGGCATGTGGGCCAAGACCGACCTCATGGCCGAGATGCTCGCCGAGAAGATCGGGCAGCCGAGGGCCGGCGCCAACACCGCGTGGGTGCCGTCGCCGACCGGCGCGACCCTCCACGCGACCCACTACCACCGGGTGAACGTGATGTCCCGACAGGAGGAACTCCTCGCCGGCGGACCGCGCGCGAGCGTCGACGACATCCTCAGCGTCCCCCTCGCGACCGACACGAACTGGACCGACGCCGAGAAGAAGGAGGAGGTCGACAACTCGTGCCAGACCATCCTCGGTTATGTCGTCCGGTGGGTCGAACAGGGCATCGGCGTCTCGAAGGTGCCGGACATCCACGACGTCAACCTGATGGAGGACCGCGCCACCCTGCGGATCTCCTCGCAGATGCTCGCCAACTGGATCCGTCACGACATCATCACGGCCGAGGACGTCGAGGACTCGTTGCGCCGGATGGCGGAGATCGTCGACCAGCAGAACGCCGGTGACGAGGCATACCGGAACATGGCGCCGGACTTCGACTCGTCGATCGCCTGGCAGGCCGCCCGCGAGCTCATCCTCGAGGGGACCGGGCAGCCCTCGGGCTACACCGAGCCGATCCTGCACCGTCGTCGCCGCGAGTTCAAGGCCGCCAACGGGCTGTAGAACGGCCCCGCCGCGAAGCCCCGGAAGGATCCGCTGCCCGCACACCGGGATCCGCTCCCCCACAGGGGTAGCGGATCCCGGGCCGGGGCGGCGGATCCTTCCGCGTCAGGGGTGCAGGTCCGCGACCGCCGCCCTCAGGACCCCGACGGCGGCGTCGCGGCGCTCCTCGGTGAACCTCGCCTCGGGCCCCGACGCGGACACCGCGACCGCGGCGTCCCCGACCCCCACCGTGATCGCGACACAGCGGACGCCCTCCTCCTGTTCCGACTCGTCGGTGGCGAACCCCACCCTGCGTACGTGGGCGAGCTCGTCCAACAACCGGTCCGGGTCGACGATGGTGGCATCCGTGTACCCGGGCATGCCGGTCCGTTCCAGCATCGCGCGGACCTCGTCGTCGT
>NZ_JAALEF010000172.1:0-5400 GCF_014145245.1 Dietzia sp. B44
CGGCCGACCGCGACGATCGGCGCACCACGTCCACCGCGCGACGGTGGGCGACCCTGACCAGCCACGCCTCCACGTTGGTCTCCTCCGGCAGGTCCGGCCAGGCCCGCAGCGCGGACAGGAACGTCTCGGACCAGGCGTCGTCGGCGTCGGGGCCGGCCCCCAGGACCGCACGGCACACGCGCAGGACGGTCGGCCCGTGCCGGACCACCGCACCGTCGAAGGCTGCCCTCATGTGTCAGATCCTCCCCTCGTCCCATCCGCCTCGTTCACACGACCCGGCCACCCACCTCGCCAACCGGCTCCAGCGGGTAGTCGCCCGCCGCCGCGGAAACGTGAGGTCCGTCCGGTGGGAGTCGAGATCGAGGGCCTTCACGCGACCACGACGTCCGCGGCCGGTGCTATCGTCGGACCACCGTCGCCGCTGGTGAGTGGCGGTCCACGGAGGTGAATCGCGGTCATGGACCTTCCCCGCATCTTCAGCATCCGCGAGAGCAGCCATCGGATCCACAATCCACTGACCGAGGACAAGCTCGCCGCCCTCGGGGAAGCCCTCCGACTCGCCCCGGGAACACGCGCGCTCGACCTGGCCAGCGGCTCGGGCGAGATGTTGAGCACCTGGGCGCGTGATCACGGGATCACGGGCACCGGGGTGGACATCAGCACCGTCTTCACCGAGGCAGCCCGCGCCCGCGCCGCCGAACTCGGCGTCGCCGACCGTGTCGAGTTCATCCACGGTGACGCCGCCGGCCATGTCGCGGACGAGCCGGTTGATCTGGCCGCATGTGTCGGCGCCACCTGGATCGGCGGCGGTGTCGCCGGGACGATCGAATTGCTCGATCGCAGCCTGCGTCCCGGAGGCGTGATGCTGATCGGCGAGCCGTACTGGCGGCGGACCCCGCCGGACGAGGAGACGGCCGTCGCCTGCCAGGCCACCGCCATCGCCGACTTCCAGGAGCTCCCAGACCTGATGGGGACGTTTCACGATCTCGGGTACGACATCGTCGAGATGATGCTCGCCGACCAGGACAGCTGGGACCGGTACACAGCGGCCCAATGGCTCAACCTGCGCCTCTGGCTCGACCGGAACCCCGACGACGACCTGGCCCCGGAGGTGCGTGAGGAACTCGCCACCGCGCCCGCCCGCTACACGCGGTTCACGCGTGAGTACCTCGGATGGGGCGTGTTCGCCCTCATGAAGCGCTGACACTCATCCCCACGCGGTGATCGCGAGCCGCGTCTCCTCGGGTCGACACTGATACAGCTTTCCCTTTCCCGTTCAATGCTCGGTACAGTCGGCTATCGGATATCTCCGAGCGGCACGCCGCATCGGACTTGCGTGTGGAGGACAGGGAATGGCATCGATCTTCATCTCGGGCGGGGCGGCTGGGATCGGACTGGCAACGGCGGAGCGATTCGGCCGCGAGGGATGGACTGTCGGGGTGTATGACGTCGACAAGGACGCCCTGGCCGCGGTGCAGTCGAGGCATCCCGACTGGATCACGGGGGAACTCGACGTCCGCGACATGCAGCAGTGGGAGAGGGCGCTGGAGGAGTTCACCTCACACACCGGAGGGACGCTCGACGTCCTGGACAACAATGCGGGTGTTCTCGTCGCCGGCGACCTGTCGGAGATCTCGGCTGACGCGGTCAAGGCCCAGATCGACATCGATGTGCTGGGCGTGACGCTCGGCGCCAAGGCCGCGTTCCCGTACCTCAAGGCCACGCCGGGATCGCACCTGGTCAACATCGCGTCCGCGTCGGCGATCTACGGTCAGCCCGGGATCGCCACGTACAGCGCTGCCAAGTTCTACGTCGCCGGGCTGACCGAGGCGTTGGAGCTCGAGTGGGCACCGCACGGCGTGCGCGTGGTGGGGATCTGGCCGCTGTGGGCCAAGACCGCTCTCGCGGACCCCAAGGCCAAGACGACCAGGACTCTCGGCATCAAGATCACTCCCGAGCAGGTCGCGGACAAGGTCTGGCAGTCCGTCCACCCGACGACCCTTGACCGCCGCCTTCATCGCACGTCCTACAGCGTCGGTGAGCAGACGACCGTGCTCGCGAACATCTCCAAGTTCTCGCCCAACTTCGCGACGCGCCTGGTCAACAAGGTCCTGGCCCAGTAGGTCCCGGCGATCTCGCCGAGGATGCCGGGCATGCCCGGTGCCAGAGCCGGCACGAGGAGGGCGACGGTGACGATGATCGCCAGCGCACCGGTCGAACTGCGGGTGAGGGTGCCGAAAGCCAGGCCCAGGATGGCGGTCAGGACGAGATAGGCCACGGCGCACAGGACAGCGCGGATGGTGTCGGGGGCGGTCAGACCCGCGGTCGGCAGCCCGGCGGCGGCGAGTGCCGCCTGGCTGGCGCCGAAGCTGCACGCCACGGTGACCACAGCGGTGGCGAGGGCGACCAGGGTGGCGACGGCGATCTTGGCCGTCAGGAAGACTCCGCGCCGGGGGGCGATGGTGAGGCTGGTGACGATCTGCCCGGTGGCGTACTCGCTGGTGATGGCCTGTGCGCCCAAGGTTGCGATGAGGATCTGGCCGACGAGGATTCCCTTGAGGCTGTTGCCGGTGGGGTCGAAGTCGGCGGGGAGGTCCGCCTGCCAGTCGGCCATGAGCCCGCCGATGCCGAGGAGGCTGACCACGACGGTGACCACCACGGTGGCGAGCGCGATCAGCCAGGTGCTGCGGACGCTGCGGGTCTTGATCCACTCGGCGGCGAGGAGGTTCATCATCGGGCTGCCTCGTGCTCGGTGGCGGTCATGGTCAGGAAGGCGTCCTCGAGGGAGTCGCGGACAAGAGTGAGCTCGGAGAGCTCTATCCCCGACACGTTGGCGACGTGGCCGACACGATCGGTGGTCGTGCCTACGACGGAGAGCGCATCGGCGCAGCCCGGGTCCGGGACTGCGCGGAGCCCCTCGCGGGAAAGCGCATCATCCAGCCCGTCCCGGTTCGGTGTGCGCGCGCGGACGTACTCGCTCGTGTGGTCGGCGATGAACGCCGACAACGGCTGGTCGGCGAGGAGTCTTCCGTGGTGGATCACGACGAGGTGGTCTGCGGTCAGTTCCATCTCGCCCATCAGGTGGCTGGAGAACAACACCGTGCGCCCCTCTGCCGCGAGATCGCGCATGAGGGACCGGGCCCACCGGATGCCCTCGGGATCGAGGCCGTTGAGGGGTTCGTCGAAGATGAGGATGCCGGGGTCGCCGATCAGCGCCGTGGCTATCCCGAGGCGCTGCTTCATCCCGAGCGAGTAGTCGCCCGCGGGGCGGTGCCCCTTGTCTGCCAGACCGACGAGTTCCAGAACCTCGGCGACCCGACGTCGCGGAACGCCACCGGCGCGCGCGACCGCGGCGAGGTGATCCGTGGCGGAACGACGCGGGTGGACGGTGTCGGCCGCGAGCATCGCACCCACCACGTGCATGGGCTGAGGTAGGTCCGACAGCGGGTGACCGCCGATGGTCGCCGCGCCGCTGGTCGGCCTGTCGAGGCCGAGGAACATCCGCAGGGTCGTGGATTTGCCGGCGCCGTTCGGTCCGAGGAAGCCGGTGACGATTCCGGCGGTGACCTGGAACGAGAGGCGGTCCACGGCGGTGACGTCGCCGTAGCGCTTGACGAGCGCGTGGGCCTCGAGGGAGGCCGGAGGGGCGGTCTGCATATTTTTACACTACACCGTGTGGTGTAGATCTACACTCCTCAGTGTAGACTCGGCCCCAGTCTCAGGAGGGCACGACCATGGGTGAAGCGACACCGAAGCCGGTGCGACGAGGACAAGAGCACAAGCGCGCGGCGATCCTGCTCGCTGCGCGTGACCTGTTCGTGCAGTCCGGAGTCGAGCGCACCAGCATGGATGCGATCGCTGAGCGGGCAGCAGTGTCCAAGCGCACCGTCTACGACTACTACGGCGACAAGCGACGACTATTGCTCGGCGTCATCGAGGACGCAGGTGAAACGGCACTGGGGACGCTACGAGCGCTCATCGACACACACCTGTCCGATCGGCTCAGCCCCGAGGAGGTCGCCGACCTCGAACACGCCGTGACCGGCTTCGCGATCGACCTCGGACGCTCCCAACTCATCTCGTCCCATTACGCCGCCGCGGTGACACTCATCGCCGAGAACGAGACGCTCCTGCCCGAACTCGACGACCACCCCCTGGGCGACGCCCACACGCGGGCCCTCGCCGAACGTCTCGCACATTTCGCCGACCTCGGTCTGCTCGACGCGGATGACCCCGAACTGGCTGCCGAACACTTCCATGCCCTCACCACCCTCCGGGTGCTCAACGAGCCGCTCCGCCGACGTGCGGACGCCGAGCGCGTTCAGCGGATCATGACCGACGGCGCGCACGCGTTCATGCGCGCCTACGCGGCCCGGAGAGACAATCGCCGGTGACCGCGCCCCGACCCGACACGGGCCGCGATGCCCTCACGCGGATGCATCGGGCTTCGGCGCTGAAGGAGCGCATCTACGTCGCCTTCACGACTCTCGCCGTCATCATCGCCCTCCGCGCCCACGACCACCATCCGACCGCGGGCCTCGCCCTCGGCACGCTCGCCATCACGGTCACGGCGACCATCTGCGCGGTCTACGTCGCGGGCCTGCTCAGTCACATGGTGATCCACGAGCAACTCCCCACTTCCGGCGAACACAGGCGCATGATGGTCGACACCTTCGGCGCGGGAATCGTTGCCGTCCCTCCCGTGATCTGCCTCATCCCCGCCCATTTCGGCCTCTACGACACCGCGACCGGCCTCGTCGCCGCCATGCTGGTCACGACCTGCACACTCGCCGCGGTCGGTATCCTCGCCGTCCGCAGACTCTCCGTCCCACGGGGTCAACGACTCGCCATCCTCACCGCCCACTGCCTCCTCGCGCTGGCGGTCATCGCACTCGAACTGCTGTCTCACCGGTAGATTCCGGGGGCGAGCCGACAGCAGGTGCCGGAACGTGTCAGCTCGGGTTGCCGTCGCCGCCGTGACGGCGGCGTATGCAGTAGTCGTCCCGCGTGACGAGAACGCGAGGTCCGTGCGGTACCCGATCCCGCTCGGCACTCGCATACTTGTGAGACCTCACACTCTTTGGGAGTCACCATGCTCGGTTCCCGCACCCCACGCCGCCTGCGTTCCCGACTTGCCGGCGCCCTCGTCGCCGGCGCGCTGGCCGTGCCCCTCGCCGCAGTGGTCACGACCACCGCCGCCGCGCCCACACTCGTCCCGCAGGCCACCGCCGGGCCGGTGGAGGACGCACTGACGGACCTCGTCGGGGACCTGGATCCCACCGGTGAGCTCGGGCCGTACGTGACCGAGGCGCTCAACGGCATCAACGGGCCCCTCGGCGCCCCCGGCCCGCCCGCTGTGGTGGACACCCCGGTCACCTGTCGACCGACCCCGTCCCACCC
>NZ_JAALEF010000173.1:0-7295 GCF_014145245.1 Dietzia sp. B44
CGGGCGGGTGCCGTCGTGGTGACGGTGCTGGTGGCCGGAACCGGTGTCGCCGCCGGGGCGGGTGAGACCTCGGCGGCGGGCATCAACCCCATGGACCCGACGACGAGGGCGAACGCGGCCGAGCCGACCACCGGCCATCGCCGCGAGACCGGCGTCAGTGGCGTGTGCCACGTCAGCGGGGCGAGCGCATCGGGGGCGACGTACCCGGCCATCGTCTGCTGGGCCAGCGCGGCCTGCGAGTCCAGCCGATGGTCCTCGTCCGCGTGCGTCCTGTCCCGGTTCTCGCAGTACAACCACCAACCGCCCGGCAGGATCAACGCTAGGCCGAACATCGCGAGTGCCGCGACCGAGGCGAACCCGTCCCCCACCGAGGCCGCCGCGCCCAGGAGCGTCAGTGCGCCCACACCGACACCGGCCCAGGCCAGGACCTGCTTCCACACCGGGGGCCTGAGATACGTCGGCTCAGTCAGAGACGGGTGCGACGTGGAGGGCAGGACGATCGGCATGAGAGGAGTTCTTTCCGGGAGGCGAGGGGGTCCTCACAGGGGAGGTCGCGCCACCGAGCCGGCTGCGACGCCCCGGCGAGCGACGATGTGAACACTACGCCGCCCCGGCCCCGGAACCAAAGGTTATCTTATACGCACCGGTCCTCGCGGCCGTCTCGGGCGCGCTGGCTGGGATCAGCTCGACGAGTTCGAGGGGGGACGAGTACCGTCGTGTCGTCATCGAGGCCCGTCTGCAGGGCGGGAGCACGGTGCCGGCCCGGGTCCACGGACGGCCCGTGTGGCGCACTGCTCACACCAGGGCCACCCTGTGGTTCCACGACCGCGCCGTACGCCACAGGCAGAACACCACCAACACCACCGACGCGGCCAGGAAGCCGACGGGCATGACGTCGTCGCTGGCGGCCGCGCCGGCGGCCAACTCGCCGATCATGTCGAAGCGCACGAACTCCAGCGAGCCCCCGGCGCCCATCGAGATGCCGAACGGCAGAGCGATCATCGCCATCAGCGAGAGCAGCTGTGTGACCACGTAGACCAGGACGAACACCACGACCGGCCCGCCGGCACCCAGCGCGGCCAGCCGTCGCTCGTGCCCGACCGAGACCGAGAAGTAGTAGTAGACGGGCCAGATCAGGAACGACCCGAGTGTCACGAGCACTCCGGCCGCGATCATCCAGGCCGGTGCGGCAGTGGTCACCGTGGTCCACGCGTCGGACAGGACGGAGTACGACGGCGAGGTGAGCCCCGACTGGCGGGCGGCCGCCCACCACGTGAGCAGCGCGAGCCCGGCGGTGAGGACGAGCGCGGCCAGGGAGGCGGCCATCGCCCACATCAGCTTGGTCCAGAAGATGACCGACCCGCGGACCGGGATGGAGTGGGTGAAGTACCCGGTCCGGCCGTAGCCGGTGCGCCAGTAGTCGGCGGCCAGGGTCAATTGGACGGCCGGGACCGCCACGACCGCGGCCAGCATGCCCAGCGCCAGCCCGAGCTGGGACAGCAGCGGCCACCCTGCAGCCCCGAGCAGACCGCCCAGGACGCCGACGAGAGCGATCACTCCGAGTGTCGTCCCGAGGGCCCCGCGTGTGCGCAGCCACTCGTGCGTGAGCAGTGTCGTCGTCATCGGTAGGTCTCCTTGAAGATCTGGTCGAGGCTGGCGGCGTGCTGGCCGCGGAGGTCGTCGGCGTGGCCCTGCAGCAGGACCCGGCCGTGGCGCATCATCACCGCGGCGTCGAGGATGGGCTCCAGGTCGTGCACCAGGTGCGTGGAGATCAGGAGCAGGGAGTCCTCGGACAGATTGCGGACGATGCCGTCGAGGATGAGCTGACGCGCGGCCGGGTCGACACCGGAGATGGGCTCGTCCAGCAGGAACACCCGCGCGTCGCGGGACATGGCCAGGGCGATCTGCACTTTCTCGCGCATGCCCTTGGACATCTCCTTGAGGCGCGCGGACTCGTCCAGACCGAAGAATCCGACGAGGTCGCGGGCCTTCTCGGTCTGGAAGTCGGCGAAGAAGTCGGTGTAGAGCCGCAGGCAGTAACTCACGCGGGCGGAGTCGGGCAGGAAGCTGGTGTCGGGCAGGAAGGAGACGATCGCCTTGGACTCGGGGCCCGGGGCGTGGCCGTCGATCCGCACTGTGCCGGAGTAACCCGCGAGCACGCCGGCGAGGATCTTGAGGAGCGTGGTCTTGCCGCAGCCGTTCTCGCCGAGCAGTCCCACGATCTGACCAGGAGCGAGCCGGAGGTCGAGGGCGTCCAGTGCGGTGGTGGTGCCGTACCTCATGTTGAGACCCGTGGCCTCGACGAGTGTCGTGGCCGGGCTGGCGGTGGCCCTCATGTCAGGCACCTCCGTCGTGCGCATGGGCAGTGGTGTGGTCATGGTCGTCCCATCTCGTGTCGAGTAGTGCTCGCGCCCTGTCGTGGGTCATCCGCAGGCCGCGGACCCGCCGGATGAACTCGTCGGCGGCACCGGCGGCGAGGTCGGCGCGGACCTCGTCGATCCGGGCGTCATCGGAGGTGACGAACCTCCCACTGGCGCGCTCGGACCGGCACAGCTCGAGCCGTTCCAGCTCGGCCAGCGCGCGCTGCGCGGTGTTGGGGTTGACGCCCAGATCGGCCGCCAACTCCCGGACCCCGGGCATCTTCGCGCCCGTCGGCCACTCCCCCGTCACGATGCGCCGCGAGAACTCCTCGACGAGCTGCACCCAGATCGGGGATGAGTTGTCGAACTGCATCGCCGCCCCATTCCGTGTTGCTGTATTAGGTGCTTAATACAGTGACACTCCGACGCGGCGAAGTCAACGCGGGTCGCGGCGAAGTCAACGACGACCACGTTGCGCATACCCTAGGGGGTATGTATTCTCGGCAGCGAGGCTCGGACGGAACCACACACCGACCGCGGACCTCGCGACCATCCCACGATCAGAGGAGTACGACCATGTGCCGACCCGCAACCTGCAAGACCTGTGGAAAGACGACGTGGGCCGGGTGCGGAATGCACGTGGACCAGGTGATGTCCGGCGTGCCCAAGTCCCAGCGGTGCCCCGGACACGCCACCGCGCCCAAGGAGGGGTTCCTCGCGAAGATGTTCGGCAGGTAGCCGGTCACTGCGCGCGGATCAGTGCGCGCGGATCAGTGCGTCAGAACGACCTTGACCCCGACGATGGTCGCTGCGACCACCGTGAGTGCCGCAGCACTGATGAGCCGGTTCCGACTGGGCCGCTCGCCGTTGAGCCGGCCGATCACGAAGACGATGCCGCCGATCCGCACCAGCACGGTGGGCTCTGCCAGCAGCAGTGCGGTGCGGTGCTCGAGAACTCCGAGCCAGGACCAGGATGTTGCCGTAGATGTAGGCACTGATCCGGCTCGCCGCGTCGTCCCGCTCCAGCGGCGCGCCCCGGGAGAGCCATGAGTTGCGCGGCAGGGAACGACCGTCCGTGTTCATGGCGACAAGCGTGACAGACCTCGGGAGTCCGGGGCACCGAGTTCACCGTCCTGCCCCGGGCCGTCGGGGGCGCGGAATACTGTGAACACGCCTGCGATTCGGCGGCCGTGGGGAGGCGACGGGTGGACTCATCAGTGGACGTGGTGGTCGTCGGCGCAGGCATCGCCGGATTGGTCGCCGCTCGCGAGTTGACCCGCACGGGCCACGAGGTGCAGGTGCTCGAGGCCCGGGACCGCGTCGGGGGCCGTCTCCTCAACGCGACTCTGCCCGGCGGTGCTCCGATCGAGGTCGGGGGTCAGTGGCTCGGCCCCACCCAACACCGCATTCTCGCGCTGATCGGCGAGTTGGGACTGCAGACCTTCCCCACCCACGTCGCGGGTCGCCACATCGCCGAGGTGGGCGGGGCCAGGTCGGACTACTCCGGCCGGATCCCCCGCCTCGATCCCGTCACCCTGGCCGACATCGCACAGACACAGTGGCGTCTCGACCGCATGGCCGCCCGCATCCCGCTCGCGGACCCGTGGCGCGCGCCCGGCGCCGATCGCCTGGACTCGCAGACCTTCGACACCTGGCTCAGGCGCACTGCCCGCACCCCGCGGGGCCGCGGGTTCTTCCGTCTCCTCACGGAGGCCGTGTTCTCGACCGGACCCGAGGACCTGTCCGCACTGTGGGCGGGGTTCTACATCGGTGCCGCCGGCGGCACCGATGCGCTGATCGACACCGCCGGAGGAGCGCAGCAGGACCGCGTGGTCGGAGGGGCGCAGACGATCGCGATCGAGATGGCGCGGGAGCTCGGTGATCGCGTGCTGCTGGACAGCCCGGTCACCGGGGTCGAGTGGGACGCCGCGGGAGCCCGCGTCCGGTCCGGCGACCGGGTGGTGAATGCGCGGCATGTGGTGGTCGCGGTTCCACCGCCCCTGGCGTCGAGGATCCGCTACTCCCCCGGCCTGCCCGGCGACCGCGACCAGCTGGTCCAGCGGATGCCCATGGGCCGGGTGATCAAGATCAACGTCGTCTACCCCGAGCCGTTCTGGCGTGCCGACGGCTGGAGCGGGCAGGCGAACAGCGACACCCGACCGCTGGGCACCGTCTTCGACAACACCCCCCACGCGGGCACATCGGACGGCGCCGTGCCCGGCGTCCTCGTCGGATTCCTCGAGGGCCGCCACGCGGACCGGGGCTCGCGCATGACCGCCGCCGACCGTCGCGCGCAGGTGCTGGAAGATCTCGCCGGATACTTCGGCCCCCGGGCCCTCAGTCCCGTCGACTACATCGAGCGCGACTGGGCCGAGGAGGAGTACAGCCGCGGCTGCTACGGCGCGTTCGCCGCGCCCGGGACCCTGACCCGCTTCGGCCCCCACCTCCGCCTCCCCGTCGGCCCGATCCACTGGGCCGGCACGGAGACCGCTACCCGCTGGGCCGGATACATGGACGGGGCGGTCGAGTCGGGCCGGCGGGTGGCCGGGGAGATCGTGTGCAGCCGCTGATCCGCGCCGCCAGTCTGCGCGGATTCGGCCCGCTGGTCAGCGAACTCGGCGGAGACCCCGACCGGCTGCTCGACCGGTACGAGATCGCGCGCGAGGTGCTCGCGGACGACGACGGGCTGGTGTCGATCACCGCGCACGACCAGATGCTCGACGCGGCCGCCGCGGAGGTGGGATGCCCCGATTTCGGGCTGCGGTTGGCCGATCGGCAGGACGTCTCCATCCTCGGTCCGGTGGCCCGGGCGGTCCGCTCCAGCTCCACCGCCACCGAGGCGCTCGAGTGCGCGGCGAGGTTCCTGTTCGTCCACAGCCCCGCGCTGACGATCGGCGTCGACGACGACCCGTGGGACCGGCGCGGCGTGATCGCGCTGACCTACCGCAAGCAACTCTCCGAATCGCCGTACTCCCCGCAGGCCATCGAGCTGGGCCTCGGCCTGTTCCACCGGATGGCCGTGCAACTGCTGGGTCGCAGTGAGGGTCTCCGGTCCGTCGAACTGCCCCACGGTCCACTGTCGCCCGTGGACCGCTACCTGCATTTCTTCGGCGCCGACATCAAGTTCGACCGACCCGTGGCCGCGCTGTGTGTCGAGCGCCGGATCCTGGACGCCTCGTTCGACACCGCGGACGAGGAGATCCGCCTGGCCGCCCTCGAGCACCTGGCGGGGTCGTACTCCGACCCCACCCGGTCGATGTCCGGACGGGTCCGCCGGGCCGTGGCCGAGAGCCTGCCCGGGCCGGTCCCGCCCCTCGCGGAGGTGGCGGCCTCGCTGGCGATCGGGCCCCGGACCCTGCAGCGCCACCTCGTCGTCGAGGGCACCACCTACGGTCAGGTCGTCGACGACCTGCGGCGAGACCGGTCGCACCGGTTCATCACGACCACCGACCTGTCCTTCACCCAGATCGCCGACCTGGTCGGCTTCTCCGAACAGTCCACGCTCAGCCACGCCGTACGTCGGTGGTTCGGCCTCTCCCCCGGCGGACTACGGCGCCGGGCAAGACTGTCGCACTGAGACAAGTTTTCAGGCTCCGGGCACCGGATCCTGAAAGCAGCCGCCAGAACCACGGCACCCGGAGAGCCACGGCGCCCGTAGTAGTACAGGAGCGATGATGCTGCGCGACCACCAGCTGAGTGACCAGAAGCTGCCGGAAGACTCGTCCGAGCAGATGCTCGAGCAGATCGGCGCGCGGTCGATCCCCGAGTTCGACGGCGTCCACGACGTGTGGCCCCGCGGCGAGCGCCTCCGGGCCGTGCGCGCGGCGGCCGCCGAGTACAAGACGCGCTTCGTGCAGCAGGGTCAGGTGCGGGCGGTGCAGTCCGTGGACGTGGCCGCGGCGCCGTACCCGGTCAAGTACGCCTTCAACAACGCGGTCTCGGTCCCCAGCCTGCCGCTGATCACCATGATCAACCGGATGATCGTGGTGCAGTACGACGACTGGAACGGCCGTCCCCGCACCCTGGTGTTCGAGCCGACCGTCCCCGCCGGGTCCGCCGAGGCGCCCTTCTACGACAACCTGCAGACGCTCGTCGACCGGATCCCCGGCGGCACCCTGGCCATCAAGCTGCTCCTCAAGTACTTCAACGAGCCGGACCAGGCGCTCGCCAAGGTCGGGCTCACGCCGCAGGACGTGGACTTCTGCACGTTCGACCACCTCCACGTGCAGGACCCACGCATGATCCTCGGCTCGACCGAGGTGATCCCCGGAGACACCGCGCCCCGCACGCCGCTCTTCGGCGACGCCAGGCTGCTGGTCCACCGGCGCGAACTGGCCACGCTCGAGGACCTGCACCCGATGCAGTGGGCCTGGTACGTCTCCGGCGGGCTCGGCGGGGTCGACCGGTCCAAGTTCGCGGTGTTCGACGGGGACATCGAGCTCGGCCCCGGCATCGCGCTGATGTGGACCCCCGGCCACACCGACGGCAACCACTCGCTGGTCATCAACACCCCGGACGGCGTCTGGGTCTCCTCGGAGAACGGCATCTCCCTGGACAACTGGCAGCCGGAGCTGTCCCGGATCCCGGGCGTGCGGCGCTACCACGAGAAGTTCGGTCGGGAGATCTGCCCCAACGCCAACACCCTCGAGGACTCGCTGGACCAGTACGACTCCATGATCAAGGAGAAGACCATGGCGGACCGGTGTCCCGGTGACCCGCGCTGGTTGCAGATCCTGCCCTCCACCGAGTTGGTCTCGTGGAAGCGTTTCTGGCCCGTGGTGCCCACCTACTGCCACGGCGGCATCTCCTACGGTCGGATCCGGTCCGGACTGAGAAGCGAGAAGTGACGACGACGACGAGGTCGCGCAGCGCGCTCGTGACCGGGGCCGGACGCGGGCTGGGCAAGGACATCGCCCGGATGCTCGCCGGCCGCGG
>NZ_JAALEF010000174.1:0-1665 GCF_014145245.1 Dietzia sp. B44
CCACGGACCCCGCGCCGACAGAACCACCACCGGCGGAGCCCGCGCCGAGCGAACCCGCCCCCACGGACCCCGCCGCCAGGGCACCGGCCCCACCCGCGAAGACGTTCCACACCCCGCGGCCGCCCGCGTCCGAGTAGACCGCCTGGGCGTCAGTACCCACATCGGTCACCACGCGGTCGGCGACCCCGTCGAGGTCCGAGTCCCACAGTGCGTCGTCGGCGTACCCGTCGCCGTCGAAATCCAGCCACAGCGCGTCCGCGGCACCGGTCCCGAGGGCGAGTTCGGGCGCACCCTGCCATTGCGTCGGCTCACCGACGCCGTCTCCGAAGAAGTAGTCCATGCCCGGAATGGTGTCGCGGACGGCCGGGCCGGACCAGTGCCGAACGGCGATCTGTGGACAACCGATCCGCTCTCCACAGAGCCGCCCCTGACCTTGACGGACTCGGTCAGCGGGTGCCGCCGCGCACGAGGAGCGCCGGCGTGTCCGGATCGCCGTACCGGTCGGGGTCGCCGAGCCGGGCGGCCCGGACGCCGACGACGACGAGGAAGGCCACCGCCCAGACGAGGTAGGCGTCACCCACCAGGTGCTGGATCGGCCCCCACGCGAGCTCACGCCCCTCGTCGTGGGGGAACCACCACTGCGGTGTGGTCAGGAAGACCACGATGCCGGACCCGGCCAGGACGAGCCAGCCGCGCTCGTCGTCGTCGTCCCTCCCGGCGGCGCGTGCCGCCCACACCACCGTGAGCACGACGGCCGGCACGGACCACACCCAGTGGTGTCCCCAGGACACCGGCGAGCAGAACAGGGCGACGAACCCCACCGCGACCGCGGCGGCGACCTCGTGGCCGCGACGCAGCAACCGCCACGCCACCCAGGCGATACCGAGTCCCACCAGGGCGGACACCACGAACCACGCCACCGTCGCCGCCGTGTCCTCCAGACCCAGGCGGTGCACGAGCCCGTTGACCGACTGATTGGACGTGAAGGACAACCCGCCGATACGGGCGGGATCCCGGATGGCGAACGACCAGTAGCGGGCCGAATCGTCCGGGGTCAACAGGTGTCCGATGCCGGTGAAGGCCAGGGCGGCGAGGACCGCCGTCCCCAGGCCCCGCCAGTCGCGACGCAGCGCGAAGTACAGCAGGAACACCGCGGGGGTGAGCTTGATCGACATCGCAAGACCGGTGAGGCTCCCACCCCACCAGCGGCCCCGGCCGCGGATGACGTCGACCAACACCAACGCCATGAGGAACACGTTGACCTGACCGAACCCGATCGTCTCCCGCACCGGGCCGAACCACAGAGCCACGGCCATCACGGCGACCGTGATCCACCACAGCTCGCGGGTCGGGCGATCACAGGTGCGCGTGAGGACGAGCTGCACCACGTAGGCGAGCACCGCGATGGTGGCCAGCGTGATGATGACCGACGCCGCGGCCAGCGGGACGAGCGTGAACACCGAGAAGATCTGCGCTGACAGCGGGGGATAGGTGAAGGGGAGCATGTCACCCCGCGCGAGCTGGGGGAGCTCGCCGTAGAGCTCGCCTCCGTCGCGGAAGACCTGCCCGCCGACCCGGTACACGTCCAGGTCGATGCGGTACGGGGGGATCTGCTGGAGGCCCGGGATGCCGATCGTGTGGAGCAACGTGCCGACCAGCGCCAGG
>NZ_JAALEF010000174.1:1712-4052 GCF_014145245.1 Dietzia sp. B44
GAGGCGAGATAGCGGTCGACCGCGCCGCCGATCACGCCGGGTCGCCGTTCTCCGGGCGGTCGTTCTGCCCGGCCCACCAGCGGAGGAGCTCGGCCTCGGCCTCGTCACGGTCCAGCGGGCCGCGGTCCAGGCGCAACTCCTTGAGGAACGCCCAGGCGCGGCCGACGTCGGGCCCGGGCTTGAGGTCGAGCAGCGTCATGATCTCGTTGCCGTCGAGATCCGGCCGGACCCGGGCCAGGTCCTCCTTCTCCTCGATCTCGGCGATGCGGTGCTCCAGGGAGTCGTAGCTGGCCTGGAGCCTGGCCGCGCGTCGCTTGTTCCTGGTGGTGCAGTCCGCCCGGACCAGCCGATGGAGGCGGGGGAGCAGATCGCCCGCGTCGGAGACGTACCGGCGCACGGCCGAGTCGGACCACTGCCCCTCGCCGTACCCGTGGAAGCGCAGGTGGAGGAACACCAGTCCCGAGACGTCCTCGATCATCTGTTTGGAGTACTTGAGGGCGCGCATCCGCTTGCGCACCATCTTGGCGCCCACCACCTCGTGGTGATGGAAGGTCACACCGCCGCCGGGTTTGGCCGCACGCGTGGCGGGCTTGCCCACGTCGTGCAGCAGCGCCGCCCAGCGCAGCACCAGGTCCGGCCCCTCGGGCTCCAGGTCGATGGCCTGCTTGAGGACGGTGAGCGAATGCCAGTACACGTCCTTGTGCTGCATGTGCTCGTCGCGCTCCAGCTTCATCCCCGGCACCTCGGGGAGCACGCGGTCGGCCAGTCCGGCCTCACACAGCATGTTGATCCCGTCGATCGGGTAGTCGCCGAGGATGGTCTTGTCCAGCTCGGCGCGGACCCGTTCGACGGTGATCCTGTCGATCTCGGCGGTCATCTCCGTCATCGCCCGGAACACCCGCGGCGCGAGGGAGAAGCCCAGCTGGGAGACGAACCGGCAGGCGCGCAGCATGCGCAGCGGATCATCGGAGAACGACTGCTCCGGGGCGGCAGGGGTGTCCAGCACCCCGGCGAGCAGAGCGTCCATCCCGTCGAGCGGGTCGCAGAACTCGTGACGCCCGTCGGGGTGCAGGCGCACCGCCATGGCGTTGACCGTGAAGTCGCGGCGGACCAGGTCGCCCTCGAGGGTGTCGCCGAAGACCACCTCGGGGTTCCGGGTCACCCCGTCGTAGGAGTCCGCGCGGTACGTGGTGATCTCGATCTGCTGCTCGATACCGGAGGCGTCGTGCTTGACCGCCGAGAGGGTGCCGAACTCGATCCCGGTGTCCCACACGGTGTCCGCGTAGGACTCGAGGATGCCGCGGACCGTGTCGGGTCGCGCGTCGGTGGTGAAGTCCAGGTCGGTGCCGAGTCGACCGAGGAGGGCGTCGCGCACACTTCCGCCGACCAGGTAGAGCTCGTGGCCGGCCTCGCCGAACGCGGCCGCGAGAGGGGCCACCACGTCCGCGTGGTCGTTGAGAGTCGTCTGGGCGCCCGCCAGGAGCCGCACCCGCCGCGCCTCGTACTCCGCCGGGTCGGGCGGGGTCCCCGGTCCGTCCTGCAGTCCGGAGAACACCGCCGCGTCGTGGCGGTCCGATGAGGCGCGCGGGTCTGGGTGGGGGTTGCGGGCTGTCACAGCGGAGACCTTACCGAGTCGGTCCGGCCACCTTGGACCACAGCGGCTCCACGGCCTCCACCTCCGGGGGGCCGGTCAACAGGTCACCCGACTCCTCCAGGTACGCCAGGTACGCGGGGTTTCCGAGGAACTCCTGTGCCGCGGCGGCGTCGCGGTACTGCTGGAACACCAGCAGGACGTCGGGGTCGGCGTGGGACGCGCAGAACACGTACGCCCGGTGCCCGTCGTTCGCCTGCACCGCGTCCGGCATGTGCCGGCGCCACACCTCGACCAGCTCGTCCCGCCGCCCCGGCTTGGCCCGGTGACGGAGGACCAGGGCGTGGCCTGCGGATCCTGAGCTCATGTCGCGGACTCTAGCCGTGGCCCACCCGCCGACACCTGACCTGACCGTATCCGCGGGCGGCACGCCGACGATTTACGGAACACGCGACACCGGCCGGTAGCATCGATGGGTGTCCGAAGCCGAACGCCCCGTCGAACCGCGCGCTAACCCGCCGCGGCGGCGTCGTGCACGCCGGGCCGCCGGATCCGTGACGCCCACCTCGGATTCCGCTGGTCAGGGCTCCGAGCGCAGCTCCGGCCAGCGCTCCGACGGCCAGCGGACCGCGCAGGGACAGGACAAGCCCCAGCACCACCGGAGCAGCCAGGGCGGCCAGGGCCAGAAGTCCGGCAGATCCGGTCAACCCGCGCAGTCGGGCCAATCGGGCCAGTCGGGCCGGCCCGCG